>JALYIZ010000126.1 GCA_030775505.1 Actinomycetota bacterium
CTGGCGCACCTCCCGGCTGGCGACCTCCCGCTGCCCCCGGGCAGGTTGCCGGCCTGCCGGGCCCCCGGTCGGCTCCTGCCGGCGCGCTGCCCGTCCCCGCGATCCTGCTGGGCGTCGGGGGGCTCGGCCTGGTCGTCGGCGCCCTGCTGCCGTGGATCAGCGTCCTCGTGGTGGACGTGGCAGGAACGTCCTCGATCGTCCGGTGGGGCTGGATCGCGCTCGTGGGCGGTCTGCTCGCCCTGCTCGCCGCGATCGAGGAGGCAAGCGGCAGCTTCGGCCCATCCGCCCGGCCCACCCTGAGGTTCGGCGCCGTGATCGGCGGGATCGGAGGCATCGCCGCCGGCCTCCTGGTCCTGAGCCGGCTGCGCTCGGTCGCGGCGGGGATCAGCGCGGCCGCGTTGCCGGCCGACCCCAACACGCTTGCCGGGGTGGGGCAGCAGTTCCTCCAGGCCCTCACCCCGCATGCCGGGGCGGGACTGTGGGTGGCGATGGCCGGCGGTGCCGTCGCGGTCGCCGGGGGAGTCATGGCCCTGTTCGCACCCTGACGCCGGTCCGCTGGACGGGGCCGAACGGGTGCATCCGCCTGGCCCTAACGGACCTACCGGTCCGCCCCGCCGCTCCCGATGCCACGGTCATGTTCTTGGGACCGGTGCGCGCCTGGTGGCACGCCCGCCTGGACCGGCTCGCGCCGTCGGTGACGCGCGAGGGCGGACGGGGCGTGACCACTCTCACCTTTGCGCCCATCGCCGACGAGCCCGGGTCCGAGCCGGCCCTGGTCGGTGGCGTCCCCCGGCAGCGAAGCGCGCAGGCAAGCTCCCCCGAGCGACAGGGCTGACCCGGTCAGCGACCGCTCAGCCGAACAGGTCCTGGATCAGGACGTCACCCACCCCGAAGGCAGCACCCATGCCCAGGGCCCGGCCGAACCCCCCGCCGGTGAACATCGACATGAGTCCGCCGCCCTGCTGTGGGTAGGCGGGCTGCTGCTGGTATCCCTGCTGGTACTGGGGCTGCTGCTGGTACTGGGGCTGCTGCTGGTACTGCCCGGGCGCAGGCGGGGGAGCGAACTGTGGCTGCTCGAAGGCCGGAACGGCCTGCCCGGCAGGCGGCGCCGCCGGCCCGCCGGCAGCCGGTGCGGCCTGGGTGACCACGAAGTCGTGCAGGGCCTGAAGGAGCGCGCGGGTCTGGCTCTGCTCGTCCCGCAGGCCGATGGCCACTTCCTTGAGGTCAAGCAGCCACTCCCGGGCCTGGGTGTTGCCGCTGGCCACCTCGGCCTGCAGCTTCACCGCCAGCGACTGGAGCGCGTTCACCGTCGTGGCGCTCTCGCGTTCCAGGTCTGCGTAGCGGGCGTCGATCGTCGCCAGGTCCATGGATCTCCTCCGGTGCTCGGCTGTTGCCCCCATTCTCCCATGCAGCGGCGGTGCGTAACGTCGAAGAAACAGCGCCGAACGATGATGACGGCAACGATGCACGGACCAGCGAGGGCCGCGGGCTCTCCGACCCGCAGGGATGCCCACCGTGGACAAGCAGCAGGAGTTCGTCCTCAGGACGCTCGAGGAGCGCGACATCCGGTTCATCCGGTTGTGGTTCACCGACGTCCTGGGCACGCTGAAGTCCGTGGCGGTGGCACCCGCTGAGCTCGAGGGTGCCTTCGCGGAGGGGATCGGATTCGACGGCTCGGCCATCGAGGGCTTCGCCCGCGTGCACGAGAGCGACATGCTGGCCAAGCCCGACCCGGCCACCTTCCAGGTGCTGCCCTGGCGCGGGGAGTCACCGGGGACGGCGCGGATGTTCTGCGACATCACCATGCCCGATGGGACCCCGTCCTGGGCCGACCCGCGACACGTCCTGCGCCGGGCGCTCGCGAAGGCCGCCGACGCCGGTTTCACCTTCTACACCCACCCCGAGATCGAGTTCTTCCTGCTGCGGTGCCTGCCGCCCAAGGGGGTGGCGCCGGAGCCCGTGGACTCGGGCGGCTACTTCGACCTCACCCCGCACGACGTGAGCCACGACTTCCGCCGGACCACGATCACCATGTTGGAGCGCATGGGGATCTCGGTGGAGTTCAGCCACCACGAGGTCGCCCCCGGCCAGCAGGAGATCGACCTGCGCTACGCCGACGCACTGTCGACCGCCGACAACATCCTCACAACCCGCCACGTCATCAAGGAGGTGGCGCTCAGTCAGGGCGTGTACGCGACCTTCATGCCGAAGCCCTTCACCGACCAGCCCGGCAGCGGCATGCACACCCACCTGTCGCTGTTCGAGGGTGACCGCAATGCCTTCTACGACGGGGCCGACCCGCTTCACCTGTCGGGAGTGGCCAGGCACTTCATCGCCGGGCTGCTGCGCCACGCGGCGGAGATCACCGCGGTGACCAACCAGTGGGTCAACTCCTACAAGCGGCTCGTCGCGGGCGGCGAGGCGCCCCCCTACGTCTGCTGGGGGTCCAACAACCGCAGCGCCCTCGTGCGCGTGCCGATGTACAAGCCCACCAAGGGCAACTCCACCCGGGTGGAGATCCGCAGCCCGGACAGCGCCACCAACCCCTACCTGTGCTTCGCCCTGCTGCTCGCCGCCGGGCTCAAAGGGATCGAGGAGGGCTACCCGCTCCCGCCGGGCGCTGAGGACGACGTCTGGCAGCTCTCCGAAGGGGAGCGACGCGCGCTGGGGATGGCGCCCCTGCCGACGTCGCTCGCCGACGCGATCACCGTGATGGAAGGCAGCGAGCTCGTCGCCGAGACGCTCGGCGAGCACGTCTTCGACTTCTTCCTGCGCAACAAGCGGGCCGAGTGGCAGGCCTACCGGCAGGAGGTCACACCCTTCGAGCTCGGTCGCTACCTTCCGGTGCTGTGATGGCCGCGCGGGCCCTCGTCGTCACGCACACCGGATCCGAAGGACCCGGCACGCTCGCCACCTGGCTGCCCTCGGCGGGCCTCGAGCTCGAGGTCATCGAGCCCTGGCGAGGCGAGGAGCTTCCCCGCACGCTCAGTCACGCTGCCCTGGTCGTCATGGGGGGACCGCAGCAGGCCTACGACGACGGCTCCGCCACCTGGCTGGCTCAGACGAAGGAACTGATCAGGTCGGCGGTGGGTGCTGGGCGTCCGGTATTGGGCATCTGCCTCGGCGCGCAGCTGCTGGCGGAGGCCACCGGCGGTCGCGTCGAGCCGGGCGGTCACGGGCCGGAGCTGGGCGCCCGCCTCGTCGCCAAGCGGGACGCGGCGGAGCAGGACCCCGTCTTCGGCACCGTCCCGTTCACGCCACCGGTCATCCAGTGGCACTGGGACACCGTGGTGGAGTTGCCCCCGGGAGCTCTTCTCCTGGCGAGCAGCACGCGCTATGCCCATCAGGCGTTCCGGGTCGGCACCAACGCCTACGGCCTGCAGTTCCACGTGGAGACGCCGCCCGAGATGGTGCGGGGCTGGGTGCAGGCCGACGAGGCCGGCGTTCGGGCCGCTGGGCTCGAGCCTGACGGCGTGCTGTCGGGTGCGTTGGCCGTGCTGCCCGAGATCGAGGAGGTCTGGCGGCCGGCGGTGTCCCGCTGGGCCGCCCTCGCGCTTTGCACGCCGACGGGGCACAGTGAGCCATGACCGAATGCGTGATCAACGTGACGGACAACGGGCCCTACCACGTACCGGGGCCGGTGACGGTCCTGGATGCCGAGGGGAACGCCTTTCCGGTAGAGGCGGGCGCCGACGTCTGGCTCTGCCGCTGCGGGCAGTCCGGCACGAAGCCGTTCTGCGACGGCACCCATCGCGCCGTCGGCTTCGCCGCTGCGAACCGGGCCCCGCGACCGGACGCGGCACCCTGCGGGGAGTGACCGGCCGGTCGGCGCGCGGATGAGCCGGCCGGAGGAGCACCCACGGGGGACCAGCGGGTCGTCGCGACTGGTCCGGCTGGGCTTCCGGGATCCGGCCGCCGCTGAGCGGCTGCTGACCGGAGCCGGGCTGTGGGCCGGCAGCGAGCCGGTCGATGAACCTGCGGCGTCGGTGGTGGCGGTACTCGCCGACACGGCCGATCCCGACCTGGCCGTCTCCGCACTGGAGCGGCTGATCGCCGGACCGGGTGGGGGAGCGGACCTGGTGGCGGCCCTGCGCCAACAGCCCGGGCTGAGTGCCCGGCTGCTCGCCGTCCTGGGAGCCAGCCCGGCGTTGGGTGACCACCTCGTACTCCATCCCGACGATTGGCGGCTCCTTGCCGGCGAGGATGTCGGTCGCGCCCGGCCGAGCCTCTGGGGGCTGCAGCGGCGGATGCTCGACGCCGTCGGCGTGGACTCGGGGGCCGTGCTGGCCTCGGGGAGCCTCGGCGGACGCGCCACGCTCACGGGGCGCGAGGCGACGACGGCCCTGCGCACCGCCTATCGGCGCTGCCTGCTCGACCTCGCGGCGCGCGACCTCTCGGGCGTCACCGCGGTGGAGGACGTCGCCGGCGAGCTATCCGACCTCGCGTCGGCCACGCTGTCCGCCGCGTTGGCGGTGGCGTTAAACACGCTTCCAGATCTCGCCGCGGGCTGCCGGCTCGCGGTGATCGGGATGGGCAAGTGCGGGGGACGAGAGCTCAACTACGTCAGCGACGTGGACGTGGTGTTCGTCGCCGAGCCACTGGGCGACGGCGAGGACGAGCCGGCGCTGCGGAGCGCCACGACGCTCGCCGCGGAGATGATGCGCATCTGTGGCGCCGTTGCCTGGCCGGTGGATGCCGCGCTGCGGCCCGAAGGCAAGGCCGGCCCGCTCGTACGCACACTCGCCAGTCATCGTGCCTACTACGCCAGGTGGGCCAGGACCTGGGAGTTCCAGGCCCTGCTCAAGGCCCGGCCAGTAGCGGGAGACCTCGCGCTCGGCCGCGACTACGTCACGGCGCTCGAACCCCTCGTGTGGTCGGCCGGGGACCGGCCAGGGTTTGTGCAGGACGTGCAGGCCATGCGCCGCCGCGTCGAGCAGGCCTTGGCCGGCGAGCAGGCGAAGCGCGAGCTGAAGCTCGGTCCCGGAGGGCTGCGGGACATCGAGTTCGCGGTGCAGCTGCTGCAGCTCGTGCACGGCCGGTCCGACGCGACCGTCCGCAGCGGGACCACGCTGGTCGCTCTTGAGGAGCTCGCCGAAGGCGGCTACGTCGGCCGCGAGGATGCCCGACACCTCGCGGAGGCCTACCGGTGGCTGCGGACGGCTGAGCACCGACTCCAGCTCCACCGGCTGCGGCGCACGCACCTGTTGCCGGCGGACGAC
Source organism: Actinomycetota bacterium (assembly GCA_030775505.1). Next base: position 5,220 of record JALYIZ010000126.1, read on the forward strand.
GACGACGCTGCGCTGGAGCGGCTCGCCCGGTCCATGGGCTACCGGCGTGATGCCCTCTCGACACTGCGCCGGGAGCGTGCCGGCTTCGCGCGGGAAGTGCGGCGCCTGCACGAGAAGCTCTTCTACCGGCCGCTTCTGGCGGCCGTGGCCCGCCTACCGGCGGCGGAGGCGCGGCTCACGCCGGCAGCGGCCATGGCCCGGCTGGAGGCGCTGGGGTTCGCCGAACCCTCCGTTGCCCTCCGGCACCTGCAGGCGCTGACCGATGGGGCCTCGCGCCGCGCGGCGCTGCAACAGACGCTTCTCCCGGCCATGCTGGGGTGGTTCGCCGATGCGGCCGACCCGGACGCGGGGCTGCTCTCCTTCCGGCAGGTCTCCGACGCCCTGGGCACCACTCCCTGGTACCTCCGGCTGCTGCGCGACGAGGGCGCGGCTGCGGAGCGGCTGGCCAGGTTGCTGGCCTCGTCGCGTTTCGTCGCGGACCTGCTGGCCCGCGCTCCTGAGGCCGTCCGGCTGCTGGCCCATGACGAGGACCTGCGTCCCCGTTCCCGGGAGGTGCTGGAGGCGGCCTTCCTGTCCGTGGTGCGACGTCGGGACGACTGGGAGCCCGCGGTCGCTGCCGTGCGCGGTCTGCGGCGGCAGGAGCTCCTACGCATTGCCAGTGCCGAGTTGCTGGGTCTGCTCGCTCCGGAGCAGGTGGGGCCAGCTCTGTCCGATGTGGCCGCCGCCACGGTTGCGGCCGGGCTCGAGGCGGCCACGCGCAAGGTCGCGGCGGAGCGCCGCGAAGCCCTACCTGTCCGGCTCTCTGTCATCGCGATGGGTCGCCTGGGCGGGGCGGAGCAGGGCTACGGGTCGGACGCCGACGTCTTGTTCGTGCACGAGCCCGTGGGCGTCAGTGATGACGTCGCCGCGGCCGCCGCCCACGATGTCGCGCATGAGCTGCGTCGGCTGCTCGCGTTGCCTGCTCCGGACCCCCCTCTGCTGGTCGACGCCGACCTCCGGCCAGAAGGCCGGCAGGGGGCGTTGACCCGTTCCCGATCCGCCTACGCGGCGTACTACGCGCGATGGGCCCAGGTGTGGGAGTCCCAGGCTCTCCTTCGCGCCGCACCTCTCGCGGGTGACCCCGAGCTGTCGGCGCGTTTCCTCGCCGACATCGCCCCCATCAGGTGGCCCGCCCAGGGTCTGACGGACGAGCAGGTCGTCGAGATCCGCCGCATCAAGGCGCGCGTGGAAGCCGAGCGACTCCCGCGCGGCGTGGACGTGGGTCTGGCGTTGAAGCTCGGCCGCGGTGGTCTTGCCGACATCGAATGGACCGTGCAGCTCCTCCAGCTTCGCCATGCCCACGCCGTCGCGGGTCTGCGGACGCCGTCGACGACCGCCGCCCTCGCCGCAGCCAGCCAGGCCCGCCTGCTCTCACCAGACGACGCCGCCGTCCTCGCCGACACCTGGCGCCTGACGACGCGCGTGCGTGACGCCCTCGTCCTCGTC
>JALYIZ010000127.1 GCA_030775505.1 Actinomycetota bacterium
GCTACGCGGCGCCGGAGGGCGTGGACCTAGCATCGGCGCGTGAGCGAGCACCGACACCGGTTGGCCCGGGAGTCCGAGTCCGGCCTGCCGATCCGGCCCGTCTACGGGCCGGCGGACGTCGAGCCGGGTCTCGCCGACCGGCTGGGCGAGCCGGGGAGCTACCCGTACACGCGCGGCGTCTACCCCACGATGTACACGGGCCGGCCGTGGACGATGCGGCAGTACGCCGGGTTCGGCACGGCGAAGGAGTCCAACGAGCGCTACCGGCACCTGGTCGCTCAGGGAACGGGTGGGCTGTCCGTGGCCTTCGACCTGCCGACCCAGATGGGCTACGACTCGGACGACCCGGTGGCCTCCGGCGAGGTCGGCAAGGTCGGCGTCGCGATCGACTCCCTCGAGGACATGCGGGTCCTGTTCGACCAGATCCCGCTGGACCAGGTGTCGACCTCGATGACGATCAACGCACCGGCTGCTGTCCTGCTCCTGCTCTACACCCTCGTCGCCGAGGAGCAGGGCGTGCCGCTGGCCGAGCTCACCGGGACGATCCAGAACGACGTCCTCAAGGAGTACATCGCCAGGGGTACCTACATCTATCCGCCGGCCGAGTCGCTGCGGCTGATCACGGACATCTTCTCCTTCTGCCGGGTGGAGGTGCCCAAATGGAACACGATCTCCATCTCCGGTTACCACATGGCCGAGGCCGGCGCGACGCCCGTGCAGGAGGTGGCGTTCACCCTGGCCGACGGCATCGAGTACGTCCGGGCTGCCGTCGCCTCCGGCCAGGACGTGGACGACTTCGCGCCCCGGCTGGCCTTCTTCTTCGTCAGCCGGACGACCCTGCTCGAGGAGGTCGCGAAATTCCGCGCGGCTCGCCGCATCTGGGCCCAGGTGATGCGCGACGAGTTCGGTGCGAAGGACCCGAAGTCGCACATGCTGCGCTTCCACACCCAGACGGCCGGCGTCCAGCTCACCGCCCAGCAGCCCGAGGTCAACCTGGTCCGGGTCGCCGTACAGGGTCTGGCGGCCGTGCTCGGGGGCACCCAGTCCCTGCACACCAACTCCTACGACGAGGCCATCGCGCTCCCCACGGTCAAGGCCGCGACCCTCGCGCTGCGGACGCAGCAGGTCCTCGCCTTCGAGACCGACATCACGGCCACCGTCGACCCCTTCGCCGGCTCCTACGTCGTGGAGTCGATGACCGACGAGCTCGAGGCAGCGGCGCGCGCCCTCATGGCGAAGGTCGAAGACATGGGCGGGGCCGTCGCCGCCATCGAGCAGGGGTTCCAGAAGAGCGAGATAGAGGGGTCTGCCTATCGGATCGCCCAGGGAATCGACGCGGGCGAGCGGGTCGTCGTCGGGCTCAACCGCTACCAGGCGGCAGCGGAAGAGCGGTACGAGCCCCTGCGGGTCGACCCGAGCATCGAGGCGGACCAGAAGGCGCGACTGGCGACGCTGCGGACGGCGAGGGACAACGAGGCGGTGAGCCGGCACCTCGACGCCCTACGGACGGCCGCCGCCGGCTCGGACAACGTCCTCTACCCGATGCGTGAGGCCCTGCGGGAGCTCGCGACCGTCGGCGAGGTCTGCACTGCCCTGCGAGAGGTCTGGGGTACCTACCGGCCGCAGGAGCGGTTCTGACGAGCGGGAACCGAAGGTAGGGCGTTCGACATGTTGATTCCCTTCGCATCCTCTGCCACCTCCAGCCTCGGCGTGGAGTGGGAGCTTCAGCTCGTCGACCCGGCAACCCGCCAGCTCACCCGCGGCGCGCACGAGATCCTGCAGGAGCTCGGCGGTGGAACCGAGCACCCGAAGGCGAAGGCGGAGCTGCTGCAGTCGACCGTCGAGGTCGTCACCGGGATCTGCGCGACAGCGGCCGAGGCCACGGCCGACCTGGCGGCGACGGTGGAAGAGGTGGCCGCCGCCGCGCGGGAGCGTGGCCTCGCGCTCATGTGTGCCGGGACGCACCCCCTCACCGACTGGCAGTCGCAGGAGATCAGCGACAACCCGCGATACCGCAAGCTCATCACGGACATGCAGTGGCTGGCCCGCAGGCTCCAGATCTTCGGCGTGCACGTCCACGTAGGCATCCGGTCCGCCGACAAGGCCATCCCCATCCTCAACGCGCTCACGGCCTACATCCCCCACCTGCTCGCGCTCTCGGCTTCCTCGCCCTACTGGGTGGGGTCCGACACTGGACTCGCGTCCGCGCGCTCCAAGGTCTTCGAGGCGCTGCCCACCGCCGGGCTGCCCTACCAGCTGTCCGGCTGGTCGGAGTTCGAGGAGTACATGGAAACCCTGATCTCGACGGGAACGATCGGCTCCATCAAGGAGGTCTGGTGGGACATCCGGCCGCACCCGACATTCGGCACGATCGAGCTGCGCATCTTCGACGGGCTGCCGACGCTGGCTGAGGTCGGCATGGTGGCCGCGCTGTCGCAATGCCTGGTGGAACGGCTCGACGGGCAGATCGACAGCGGCTACACGCTGCCCACCCCGCGGCGCTGGGTGGTGCGCGAGAACAAGTGGCGCGCCGCCCGCTACGGACTCGACGCCGAGATCATCGTGGGCGAGGAGCACCGGACCCGGCCCGTCCGCGACGACTTGCGGGAGCTCGTCCAGGATCTGGCGCCGCAGGCCGAGCGGCTCGACTGTGTGGCCGAGCTCGCCCACGTCGAGCGGGTCTTGCAGTCGGGTGCCTCCTACGAGCGGCAGCGCTCCGTGGCTGTGGCGGCGGGCGGGGACCTCGGCGCGGTGGTGGACAGCCTGCTCGCCGAGTTCGCCGCAGGCCGGCCGGCCGGCTGACGTGCCGGCCGTGGACCTCGACGCGTGGCTGATCGACCACGGCGGCGAGCTCATCGCCGTCCGCAGGGACCTGCATGCCCATCCCGAGCTCGGGCGCTCCGAGCACCGGACGACGGCGTTGCTGATGGAACGGCTGCTCGCGGCAGGTCTGGCGCCGCGCCGGCTGGGCTGTGGGACGGGACTGGTCTGCGACGTCGGGTCGGGCCCGCCGCTGGTCGTCCTGCGCGCCGACATCGACGCCCTCCCCCTGCCCGACAGCAAGGACGTCCCCTACCGCTCCACCACCGACGGCGTGTGCCATGCCTGCGGTCACGACGTGCACACGGCGTGCCTGCTCGGCGCCGGGCTGGCGCTCGCCGCCGGGTCCGGGGACGGAACCGTCCGGTTGGTGTTCCAGCCGGCCGAGGAGCTCATGCCCGGCGGCGGGCTCGACGTCGTCGGCGAGGGACTGGTCGCCGGTGCCACCGCCGTCTTCGCCCTGCACTGCGACCCCACCCTCGAAGTGGGCCGGCTCGGCGTGCGCAGCGGTCCCATCACGGCCGCGGCGGATGCGATCACCATCGAGCTCTCCGGGCCCGGCGGGCACACCTCCCGGCCCCAGAACACCGTCGACCTGGTGAACGCCCTGGCCACCGTCGCCGTCGGCCTGCCAGCGGCCCTGTCCCGGCGGGTCGACCCCAGGGCCGGGATGAGCGTCGTCTGGGGACACGTGGCGGCAGGTGCCGCGGCGAACGCGATCCCCGGCGAGGGCATCCTGCGGGGCACGTTGCGGGTCCTGGACCGGGCGGCCTGGCTCCTCGCGCCCGAGCTGGTGACCGAGCTGGTCGGGCAGCTGGTGGCGCCCTCCGGGGCGGCCGTCAGGGTGGACTACCGGCGGGGGGTGCCACCGGTGGTGAACCACGTGGGGGCGACTGCGCTGCTGGCGGAGGCCGGCGCGGCAGCCCTCGGTGCAGGGAGTGTCGTGCCCACCCTGCAGTCGATGGGCGGGGAGGACTTCGCCTGGTACGTCGACGAGGCTCCGGGGGCGATGGCTCGACTGGGTGTGCGGCCCCCAGGACAGTCGACGCCCGCGGACCTGCACCAGCCGCAGTTCGACGCTGACGAGCGGGCCATCGCCGTGGGGGTGCGGGTCCTGGTGGCGGCGGCCCGCCTGGCGTTGGAGGTTCCCAGCACATTTCTGTAACGTGTTCTCATTCTGCGCGGGAGGAGGGTCTGGTGCCCGGAGCTGACGTGCCCGCGGGTGCCGCCCCCGGCGACGCCGTCGACGTCGACGTCCTGGTCGTCGGAGCCGGACCTTCGGGCCTCTATGCCGCCTACTACGCCGGCTTCCGCGGCCTGACGACGGCCGTCGTGGACGCCCTGCCCGAGGCCGGCGGGCAGGTCACCGCGCTGTACCCCGAGAAGATGATTTTCGACATCGCGGGCTTCCCCGCCGTCCGCGGAAAAGATCTCGTGGACAACCTGGTCGCCCAGGCCGCCCCCTTCCGGCCCCACTACGTCCTCGGCGACCAGGCCGTGTCCTACGCCGAGCGGTCCGGCGGCGTTGTCGTGACGACGGCAGCCGGCGTCGTCATCCTGGCCAAGGCCGTGATCGTCACGGGCGGCATCGGCACGTTCACCCCGCGGCCGCTCCCGGGCGGCACGTCCTGGGAGGGCCGTGGCCTGTCCTACGTCGTCCCGAGCTACGCGCCGTACTTCGGCAAGGACGTGGTGGTCGTCGGGGGCGGTGACAGTGCGGTCGACTGGGCCCTGGGGCTCGAGCCCGTCGCCCGGACCGTGACCCTGGTCCACCGGCGCGACGCGTTCCGCGCCCACGCCCACTCCGTCAAGCTGCTGCGCGACTCGTCGGTGTCGCTCGTCGTCCCCGCCCAGGTCATGGGCATCTCCGGTGGCGAGCGGGTCGAGGCATTGAGTGTCCGCAACCTCGACACCAAGCAGCTCACCGAGCTGCCTGCCCAGGAGGTCGTGGCGGCGCTGGGTTTCACGGCCGACATCACACCCCTGGAGGCGTGGGGCCTGGCGATCGCCGACAGGCACATCGTGGTGGACACGACGATGGCGACCAACCTCCCGCGTGTGTTCGCGGCGGGAGACATCACGGAGTACCCGGGCAAAGTCCGACTGATCTCGGTCGGTTTCGGCGAGGCGGCGACGGCCGTGAACAATGCAGCTACCGTCATCGACCCCGACGCCACTGTCTTTCCCGGCCACTCGACTGAACAGGTAGAAGGCCCCGCCGCATGACCTTCGTGATCACCAGCACGTGCCTGGACATCAAAGACATGTCCTGCATCGAGGAGTGCCCCGTCGACTGCATCTACGAGGGCGGCCGCAAGCTCTACATCCACCCGACCGAGTGCATCGACTGCGGCGCGTGCGAGCCCGTCTGCCCCGTGGATGCGATCTACGCCGACAGGCGCCTGCCGGAGGACAAGGTCGCGGACAAGGCTGACAACAAGGCCTTCTTCTTCGACGTGCTGCCCGGTCGGGACGCGCCCATCGGCTCACCGGGGGGATCGATGCGGGTGGGTGCGGTGGACGCGGACACGCCCAGGATCGCCGCGCTGCCGCCCAACGAGGACGCGCCCTGAGCGTTGCCCGTCGCGGGGAGAACGTGTTCTACTTCGGCCCATGGCACGGCAGCGCACGACGATGACCCCCGACGAGGTGGCCGAGCTGCTCGCCGGCCCGCACAAGATGCAGGTCGCGACGCACAACCCGGACGGGACCATCCACCTCGTCACGATGTACTACGCGATGGTCGACGGCCTGCCGGCGTTCTGGACCTACGCAACGTCCCAGAAGGCGGTCAATCTCAGGCGCAATCCCGCGATCACCGCACTGGTGGAGACCGGGGAGGGTTACGGCGACCTCCGCGGGATCTCGTTCACAGGCACGGTGGAGATCGTGGAGGAGTTCGACCGCGTCTTCGCGATCGGGCAGCAGATCTACGGCAGGTACGTGGACTTCGCCCTGGAAGGTCCGGTCCTGGACTACGTGGAGCACCAGGCGCGCAAGCGGCTGGTCTTCCTGGTCCACGCCGACCGCACGGTCAGCTGGGACCACCGCAAGCTGGGCGTTAGCGTCTGACGCGCTGCGGGGGGCTAGCTAGCCCAGCGCACGCGGGTCAGGCGGGACGTCGACGGCGGCAGCAGTCAACGCCTCGAGCGGAACGACCTCGAGGGCACGGGCATGCGTGGACGCCAGCACCACAGGCGCTCCCACGCCGGCGTCATGCGCGTCGAGCCAGCGCGCCGCCACGACGCACCAACGGTCCCCTGGCGCGAGCCCGGGAAAGCGGTACTCGGGCCGCGGGGTGACCAGGTCGTTGCCCGTCGCCAGCTGGTGGGCGAGGAACTCCGTCGTCATCACGGCGCACACGGTGTGGCTGCCGAGGTCGTCGGGTCCCGTGGAACAACACCCGTCCCGGTAGAAGCCGGTGACGGGATCGAGCCCGCACGGCTCAAGCTCTCCGCCCAGCACATTGCGGTCCGGGACGCGGGTCACGTCGGCAGCCTGCCATGTTCAAGTTGTCCAGGTGTCTGGTCGATCGTCGATATTGGGACGGCTGGGGGTCAGCGTCCACAAGGGGGCCCGGTGAAGATCAACCTGCAGAACACCCTCTACCTTCAGGCGGGTCTGACAGCGGTGTTCTCCGTGGCCAGCCCGACCCCGGCGTGGGTCGTGCTCCAGCTGGCGCTGGCCGCGGCGGCTGTGGGTGTCTCGCTGAGCCTGGCCCGGTTGGGCGCCCAGGGGCGCACGGCGGTCCTGGCGCTCGAGGCCGTCGCGCTCGTGATCGGTGTTCTCGGGCTGACGCAGCACCACTATGTCCCCGGGACCATCATCGGGCTGCAGGTGCTGTTCACCGTGTTCAACCACCGGCCGGCCCAGGAG
>JALYIZ010000128.1 GCA_030775505.1 Actinomycetota bacterium
GCGTGCGGGCGCCGGTCCGGATCCCGCTGCTCGCCGCTGCGCAGCTGGCGGCCCGGCTCGGGCTGCTGGACCGCCACGACGTTCGCGAGCTCGGCCGCATCTGGGACGGGCTGCGGGACCCGTCGACGCGCACCGCGTTTCTCCGCACGCTGCGCGGAGTGGTCGACATCCGGGGACAGGCCGTGAGCAGTCGGGACCGGCTCTACCTGACCGCGGCCGTCCCCATGCTGCTGGTGTGGGGGGCACATGACCGGGTGCTTCCGGTCGGTCACGCCACCGCGCTGGCCGAGGAGTTGCCCGGCTGCCACCTCGAAGTGGTTCCCCGTGCCGGACACCTCCCGCACCAGGCCGACCCGCAGCGCTTCTGCGAGGTCGTGACCTCCTTTGTCGCCACGCACGACGTGGCTGCGCACGATGCCGGCCGGTGGCGGGCCCTGCTGGGGACAGGCACTGCCGTCCGCGTCGGGTAGGGGTGCCGGCTGTCAGTGGCCCCGGGCGACCCACTCGTCGTAGGCCGGGGACTCGGTCCCGATGGTGGTGTCGGCTCCGTGGCCGGTGTGCACGACCGTGTCCCAGGGCAGAGTGAGCAGCGTCTCCCGGACAGAGGCGAGAATGGTGGGGAAGTCGCTGAAGCTTCGACCGGTTGCCCCGGGCCCTCCCCGGAACAAGGTGTCGCCCGAGAAGACCAGCCCTTGCCCGAGGAAGCACACCGCACCAGGCGCGTGTCCAGGCGTGTGGCGGACGGTGAGGGTGGAGCCTGCGACGTCGATGACCTGCCCGTCGGCCAGATCCCCGTCCGGGGCCGCGGCGTGCACCGCGTCCCACAGGAACCGGTCATCGGGGTGGAGCAGCACGGGCGCATGGACCGACGCGGCCAGGTCGCGTGCCGCGTTGATGTGGTCGTTGTGTCCGTGGGTGCACAGGATCGCCCGCACCAGCCGGCCGGCCGTCGCTGTCGCGATGGCCGCCGCATCATGGGCCGCGTCGATCACCACCACCTCGTCGTCGTCGCCGTAGAGCCAGACGTTGTTGTCGACGTCCCAGGTCCCGCCGTCGAGGCTGAAGGTCCCGCTGGTGACCAGTCGCTCGGCCCGGACCGTCACAGGACCACGACCGAGCGCAGGACCTCGCCGCGCTCCATCCGGTGAAAGGCCTCCTCCACACCGTCCAGCCCGATCCGCTCGGAGACGAAGCGGTCCAGCGGGAAACGTCCCTGCTGCCAGAGGTCGATGAGCAACGGGAAGTCCCGCTCGGGAAGGCAGTCGCCGTACCAGGAGGACTTCGTCGCGCCGCCGTGGCCGAACACCTCGATGAGTGGCAGCTCCAGCATCATGGTCGGGTTGGGCACGCCGACGAGCACGACAGTGCCGGCCAGGTCCCGGGCGTCGAACGCCTGCCGGAACGTTTCCGGCCGCCCGACAGCGTCGATGACGACGTCGGGGCCGAAGCCACCGGTCAGCTCTCGGAGCCTGGCGACCACGTCCTCGGTGGCGCGGACCGTGTCCGTCGCGCCGAAGTCCCGGGCCCAGGCCAGCTTGCGTTCGTCGAGGTCGACGGCGATGACCTGGCGAGCACCTGCGTAGAGGGCGCCCGCGATCGCCGCGTCGCCGACACCGCCGCAGCCGATGACTGCCACCGTGTCGCCCTTGGTCACCGGCGCCGTGTTGACGGCGGCGCCGAAGCCAGCCATCACGCCGCACCCGATGAGTCCCGCGGCTGCCGGGTCCACGGACGGCACCTTGGTGCACTGACCCGCCGCGACGAGTGTCTTGTCGGCGAAGGCCCCGATGCCAAGGGCGGCCGACAACGGCGTGCCGTCGGCCAGCGTCATCTTCTGCGTGGCGTTGTGGGTGGCGAAGCAGTACCAGGGCCGACCGCGCCGGCACGCGCGGCACTGCCCGCAGACCGCCCGCCAGTTCAGGACGACGAAGTCGCCCGGTACGACCTGCCGGACACCGTCGCCGACCGTCTCGACGACTCCGGCTGCCTCGTGACCGAGGAGGAACGGGAAGTCGTCGTTGATGACGCCTTCCCGGTAGTGCAGGTCCGTGTGGCAGACGCCGCAGGCCTGTACCCGGACCAGCACCTCACCCGGCCCGGGGTCGGGCACCAGCGCCGTCTCGACGGTGACGGGTCGTCCCTTCCCCCTGGCCACGACTGCGCGGACCTCATGCACGGAGGGCTCCTTCAGTAGCCGGCAACCTTGCCCTCGCGGCGAGGTCCGGTGGATCCGTGCAGTGTGCCGTCCTCGTCGCGCCAGCTCATCTGGTAGCTGCCCATGTGGTAGTCGTAGCGGGGCAGCGGGTTGAGGAGCACGCCGAGTTTGGCAAGGTCCGTGGCTACCGAGTCATTGACCCGGCTCTCCACCGAGATCGTGTAGTTGTCCTCGAAGGGAAGGCAGCGCGGCGCGTCCTCGGCCTCGTACGGGTCGAGTCCGTGGTCGAGGATGCCGGAGAGCACCTGCGGCACCGTGCAATGCACGTTGCCGGGGGAGCCCAGCGCGAGCCAGGGACGCCCGTCGCGCAGCACCAGGGTGTTGCTCAGCACCGAGCGGACCCGCCCACCACCCGTGTGCCAGCCCGCGATCGGTGATGTCAGGGCCGGGATGCTGTGGCTGCCGACCATGGGGACGCCGCCCACCACCTCTCCCGGGATGCCGCCGCCCTGGAGCGTGTTCATCATCTGCACCCAGTTCCCCTGGCTGTCGACGATGCTCAGTTCGCAGCTGCCGGCCGGTTGCCGCGAGGCACCACTGGCAGCCATCGCAGGTCTGCCCCGCGTGAGTTCCACATGCTTGGTCAGGTCCGCCGTGGGCCGGCTGTCACGCAGCACCGCGGCCATGGCCTTCACGTAGTCGGCAGACACCAACGTGGCGCTGGGGTCACCGAAAACCAACGGGTCGTTGAGGAAGCCGCACTCCAGGTTGGCCCGACGCAGTGCGTGGGCCAGGTAGTACAGCGACTCGCCCGACGTCGACCAGTGGCCGAGCGAGGCCACGTCGAGCTCCTCGAGGATCCCGAGGACGATCGCGCAGTAGACGCCCTGGCGCTCGGGTGGGGAGAGCTGGACCACCTCGTGGCCGCGGTGCTGCCACCGGAAGCCGCTGCCCCAGCGCGGCGGGATCGCCGTCATGTGGTCGGTCGTCACGGCCCAGCCCAGCTGGTTCGCCCGGGAGACGAAGGCGTCCGCCCAGCTCCCGGTGATGAAGTGGTCGGGCCCTTCGGTGGACAGCCGGCGCATGGTCTCGGCCAGCTCCGGCCGGGCCCACCGGTCACCGACCTGGGGCAGGTGACCGTCGGGGGTGAAGTGGGCTCGCCCGGACGGCGTGTAGAGGAAGAAGTCGACCGTCTGTGCCGTGACGAGATGCTCGAAGCTGGAAACCAGGTGACTCTGCTCGGCCCAGTGGACGGCGGGTGAGCACAGCTGGTCCCACGGCTTGCTGGCGAAGCGGTCGAACAGTGCCTTCATCCCGGGCATGAAGCCGGGGATGACGGCAATGGGTGAGCCCGGCGCTGCCGCGTACAGCCCCTTGCCAGGGGGAACCGGCGCGAACGGCGGTAGGTCGGGGACGATGGTCCCCCCGCTGTTGAGCTCGTGCACCTGCCCGGTAGCGGCTTCGTAGACCAGGGCGGTGACCGTGCCGGTGTGGTTGGTCATGTCCTGCTGAACCACCGCCTGCACCAGGCAGCCGGCGATGGCGGCGTCGACCGCATTGCCGCCGCCCTTCATCGTCTCCAGCATCACGTCGGTGACGATGGTGTTCTGGCTGGAGCACACCGCCTGGCCGGCTGTCACGGCCTCCTTGGGTCCGACCCGCCCGCCGCTCTGGGCGGTCATCGGGGACCCGCCAGCAGCGCCTGGTCGTCGTAGGCACCGGTGATGCCCGCTGACTCGAGGAAGTCCGTGACGTCGCGGGCGAAGGTCTCCGGCGCCTCGGCGAACAGGTAGTGCCCCACGTCGGGTTCCACCGTGAGGGTTGCTCCCGGAATGCCGTCGGCGAGGACACGCGCATGCGCGTCCGGTCGGGCGACGTATTCGGCAGGGGAGTCGGCGGCGAGGACCAGGGTGGGGGCGTGGATCCCGCCCAGTCGCGGCCGGATGTCCCAGTCGGCGAGGGAGCCGACGTCGGGGAGCATGGCCGCCGCGCCCGTCGCGCTCATGTATGCCTCTGCACCGATCCTGGAGCTGCGGGCGACCTGGGCCCACAGGGCCGGCGGCGGGTGGTGGAACTGGCCGGCCGTGATGGCGTCCCAGCTGGGATGGGCATCGAGCTTCTCCAGCGCCGCCGCGTCGCCTGAGGCGTAGGCGGTGACCAGCTCGGTCATCAGCTCGGTCAGCCCGGCCAGGTCCGCCGCGGCGGGCAGTGGCCCAGGGCGCTCGGCGGCCTCCTGCCGGGTGGTGCTGAAGCTGTGGATGGTGCAGGCGAGCACCAGCCCGCGGACCCGGTCCGGATGGGCCAGTGCGTACTCCATGACCACGGGACCCCCGAAGGAGTGGCCGAGCAGGACGACCTGGTCGACGCCGAGGGTGCGCCGCACGAGCTCGACGTCGTCGACGAAGCCGGTGAGGGGGTAGCCCGAGCCGCTGTGCCGACTCGACCACCCGCTGCCACGCAGGTCCAGCACGACAACGCAGAACCGCTTCGCGAGCTGGCTGATCCAGGGCCGGAAGTACAGGTGCGGGAATCCAGGACCCCCGTGCACGAAGACGATGACGGGACGTTCGACCAGGGCCCCCTCCCGCCAGCCGGTGTGGGCGCCCAGGACGTCGAAGAAGATGCGGCGGTCGCCGTCGGCGGCGTACATGCTCGGCCTCGTTTCTCGGGGGACGGTGCCGAACCTAGAGGCCGTACCCCCGTTGGGCTCCCAGACAACTGCAGAAGAACCCAGGCTGCTGTTGCGACAGCGCGCCGACGCACGGACAGGGATGTCTGGTTAGCGTTCGACCATCAGACCCCGGATGTGAAGGCGGCCCCGATGCTGTCACCCGCTACGTGGCCCGACGACGAGGTTCGCGCCATCCTCGACCGGGGCCAGCGACTCGAGGGCTACAACCCGGCAGCCGGTGCGGGACCTCACGGCGTTGTGGTCGGCAGCACCGGTCCGTTCGCCCAGTACGTCGGGCGCAGGGTCCTGCAGGCCGGCGGGAACGCGATCGACGCCGCTGTGGCGACCTCCTGCGCGCAGATCACGCTGGCGGTCGGGTCCTGGGTCAGCTTCGCCGGCATCTTCACGCTCATGCACTTCGACGGGTCCAGCCGGGAGGTGACGGCCCTGTGCGCGCCGTTCCGGACCTTCGCGGGCGAGGCCGACCCCATGTCGATCCCGAAGGCACCCACGGCAAGCGGCCGGACGGCGCTGGTCCCTGGCTTCTTCGCCGGGGCCTTCGCGGCCCACGAGCGGCTCGGCAGTCTCCCCTGGGCGGAGCTGCTGGCCCCGGCCATCTGGCTGGCGGAACAGGGCTTCCCGGTGGACGCCTTCCTGGCCCGCACGATGCGCCAGCGCCGTGAGGTGCTGACCAGGACGGCGGAGGGGCGGGCGATCTTCACCCCGGACGGAGCGGACCTGCCGACCGCTGGGGAGACCTTCCGGCAGCCTGCGCTCGCCGTCACCCTGCGCCAGGTAGCCGAACAGGGCCCTTCCTACCTCTACACCGGGGAGTGGGCGCAACGCTTCTGCCAGGTGGTCCAGCGCGAGGGGGGCCGGGTCACGCCAGCCGACCTGGCCTCCTACGCCGCGGTGTGGGGTCCGCCGACCCGCGGTGAGTTCCGCGGCTGCGACGTGTACGGCGGAAACGCCCCGGGGTGGGGCGGCGCCGCGCTGATCGAGGCGCTGCACATGATCGACGCCAGCGGGGTCGGCGACCCGAAGGCCTCACCGGAGGCGCTGCGCTGGTACGTCGACATCGCCCGGCAGACGCAGCTGCACAGCACGCTGCCGGCGCAGCTGAGGACCGACCGGGACTTCGCCGCCCGAGTCGTCCAGGCCATGCGCGCGGCCGGTGGGCCGGTTTCGCCAGGGCAGCTGTTCTCTACGACCCACTCGGACTTCGTGGTGGTCGGTGACGTGCACGGAAGCGCCGCCGCGGTCTGCCACTCGACCAACACCGTGTTCTGGGGCTCGACCGGGATGTTCGTGGACGGGATCTCGATTCCCGACGCCGCGTCCTTCCAACAGGCTCTGCTCGCGCAGGTGGCGCCCGGTGACCTGCTCCCCACTCCGCCCGACCCCAACCTGGTCCTGCGGGATGGGCAGCTGGTCCTCGCCTCGAGCAGCATCGGTGCCGGCCTGCATGAGGTCACCGTGCAGTGTGTGGCCGCCGTGCTGTCCGGTGCCTCGGTGCAGGAGGCCGCCGACGCTCCCCTGTTCCACGGCCCGGATTACCTCACCGGCGACTCGATCATGAGCGGCGCAGGGGATGACGGGGGCACCGGCATCGACGCGGAGAAGGCCGACTCGATGGTGTCGCACGTCGACGCGCTGATCGGGGCGCTGCTCGCCGAGGGCACGCCGCCCGAGGACCTGATGACCTCGCTGCTCGACCGCAGCGGGCAAGTGGTCGAGGACCGCTTTCCGGCCGAGGTCATGGCCGCGGCGCAGACGCCGCGGCTGTCCCTTCGCGCCCTTCCCGCAGACGACCCGGTGGTCCCGCGCGGGCACTGGGGCGGGATCGAGCCGGGCCCGGAC
>JALYIZ010000129.1 GCA_030775505.1 Actinomycetota bacterium
CTGTCACCGCGAGCGTCGGCTCCGGGTGGCAGGCCCGGACGAGGGCGGCGGGCCGCGACATGGCGGCAAGTGTGGCAGCGCCGGGCAGATCGGACAGACTGTCCGGATGACGGCCCCGGTGCGCCCGCGGAACGACCCGCGGCAGTACGACGACCTGGCGGGGACGTGGTGGCAGCCACGCGGCCGGTTCGCGATGCTTGCCTGGATCTCCGCCGCGCGCGCTCACCACATTCCGCGTGCCGTGCGGGCTGGCTCCCTCCTCGTGGACATGGCCTGCGGCGGCGGGTTGCTGGCCCCGCATCTCGCGGGCCTAGGTCATCACCATGTCGGAGTCGACCTGTCCGCCACGGCCGTCGGCGTCGCGAGAGAACACGGCGTGACGGTGCTCAGAGGTGACGCCCAGCGGCTGCCGTTTGCCGATGCCGTGGCCGATGTCGTCGTCGCCGGTGAGGTGCTCGAACACGTCCCGGACCCGGACGCGGTGGTTGCCGAGGCCTGCCGGGTGCTGCGGCCCGGCGGGACGCTGGTCCTCGACACGATCGCCGCGACGTGGTGGGGGCGGTTCACCTCGGTCACGGTCGGGGAACGGATGCCCGCAGGACCCCCTCGTCGGCTGCACGACCCGGCGCTCTACATCGACAGGCAGCGCTTGCTCCGGGTTGCGCGCCAGCACGGGGTGGCGCTCACACTGGTGGGGCTCCGCCCCTCCGTTGCGGACTACCTCGGTTGGCTGGCGGGGCGTCGGGAACAGGTGCGCATGCTGCCTGTCCGCTCGACCGCGGGGTTGTTCCAGGGATACGGCCGGAAGGAGCCTGCATGACCAGCACACCCGCGCGGATCGTCGGTGCCGCACACGCCGTGCCGGCACCGATGGCTCAGACGGCGCTGTGGGACGGGTACTTCCGCGAGCACTACGCCGACGCGCGCGTGGCGCGGACCGTGTGGGAGCGCTCCGGGATCACCACCCGGCACGGGGTGGTCGACCCCACACAGGAGGACGTGTCGGGGTGGGGCACCGGCGACCGGATGCGCAGGTTCGTCAGTGACGCGATGCCGCTGGGCAAGGAGGCGGTGGGTGCGGCGCTGGCCGACGCCGGGCTCGACCCGGCGGACGTAGGGCTGTTCGCCGTGGTGTCGTGCACCGGGTACGCCACCCCCGGCCTGGACATCCTGCTGGCCCGCGACCTGGGGATGACCGACACCGTCCAGCGGCTGCACATCGGCCACATGGGCTGCTACGCGGCGCTGCCGGGCCTGGCGGCCGTCGCCGACTTCACCGCGGCCCGGGGGCGGCCGTCCGTGCTGCTGTGCCTGGAGCTGACCAGCCTGCACGTGCAGCCCTCGAGTGAGACCGCCCGCAGCGGGACCCCCACCTCCGAGGACCTGCAGCAGATGGTGGCGCACAGCCTGTTCAGTGACGCGGCCGCTGCCGTGGTCCTCGAGCCGGCGGGGCCAGGTCTGGAAGTCGTCGACGTGATCGCGCGGACGGACGTGTCGACCGCTGACCACATGACGTGGGACGTCACCGACCTCGGGTTCAAGATGGGGCTGTCGCCCAAGGTCCCCGAGGTTCTGGCACGGCACGCGGGACCGGTGGTCGAGGACCTGCTGTCCCGCAACGGCCTGACTGTCGCTGATGTGACGGGTTGGGCCGTTCATCCGGGCGGGCGGCGGATTGTCGAAGTCGTGGGCGACGTCCTCGGTCTCCCGGAGCGGGACCTGGCGCCCTCGTACGAGGTGCTGCGCGACTTCGGCAACTGCTCGAGCGCCACGGTGCTGCTGGTGCTGGAGAGGTTGCGCGCCCAGCTGGCGGTTCGCGCCGCAGCGCGGCCCGGTGAGTGGCTGGTGGCGATGGCCTTCGGACCGGGTCTGACCCTCTATGCCGTGCTCCTCCGGCAGGCCTGAACGGGCGCCCCTGGCGGTTGCCGCAGCAGATCAACACGGGTTCTGTCAACCCCCGTTTTTCCCCTCGCATGCCTTCTGACCTGCGACGACGCGTCGGGCGGGCCGCCGCGTCGTGTTAGGATGGGTGCCGGCGAAAGGGTTCTCCACACATGACGTTCAAGGTCGGCGAGACGGTCGTGTACCCCCACCATGGGGCTGCGTTGATCGAGGCCATCGAGACCCGCACCATCAAGGGTGAAGACAAGATCTACCTGGTGCTCAAGGTCGCCCAGGGTGACCTGACCGTCCGGGTGCCGGCTGACAACGCGGAGATCGTCGGGGTGCGCGACGTCGTCGGGCAGGCCGGCCTGGACAAGGTCTTCGAGGTTCTGCGGGCGCCCGCGGTCGAGGAGCCGACGAACTGGTCGCGCCGCTACAAGGCCAACCTGGAGAAGCTCGCGTCGGGTGACATCAACAAGGTCGGCGAGGTCGTGCGCGACCTGTGGCGCCGTGACCGCGAGCGCGGGCTGTCCGCGGGTGAGAAGCGGATGCTGTCGAAGGCGCGGCAGATCCTCGTGAGCGAGCTCGCGCTCGCCGAGGGCACCAACGAGGACAAGGCCGAGGCCATCCTGGACGAGGTGCTGGCTTCCTGACGGAGCCGCCGGGTGGCCGTTCCGGGGCCGCTGACCCTCTACCGGGAGTCCGCATGTGCCGATGTAGGCCGGTATGACGTCTGAGGCAGCCGGCGACCCGCCGACCAAGGCCCGTCGGCGTACCCGTACGCCCGCCGCCGTCCTCGAGACGCTCCGGCTGTTCGTCGTGGTGTTCTTCGCCGGCGCGGGTTACGAGCTCGGCGCGGGCTTCGGAAGCCCGGACACCGTGCTGGGCGGGCTCAACGGCACGGCGGTCGGCCTGATCCTGGGATCGGGCTGCGGCTACGTCCTGGGCGGCGTCCTCGGCCGGACAGCTGCCAGCACGGCGGAGGTGACCCGGCACAGCCTGCGCGACGTCTCGGCGGACACCCTCGTCGCCGGCGCGTTGGGCACGGTCCTCGGCGTGCTCGTCGGCGCCGGCGTGGCCTGGCCCGTGTTCTTCCTGCCCGATCCGCTGCTGGCCTTCCCGCTGTTCGGCTTCGTCGTGGTGATCCTGGGCTACCTGGGCTTCCAGCTCGGTTCCAACAAGCGCGACGGGCTGCTCCAGCTGTTCGGGGACCGCGCCGGGGTCGCGCCGCGGCCGGTTCCGGCGTCGGCCCGCGAGCGGGTCCTCGACAGCTCGGTGGCCATCGACGGACGCATCCTCGACGTGGTGCGGTCCGGCTTCCTGCACGGCCGGATGTATGTCCTCTCTCCTGTCCTCGCCGAACTTCAGGGGCTGGCCGATGCCGGCGACGACCTGCGCCGGTCGCGCGGCCGCAAGGGCCTCGAGGTCCTGGAGGCCCTGCGCCGCGAACCCGGGGTCGATCTCGACGTCCTCGACATCGACGTGCCCGCGGTACCCGAGGTCGACGCCAAGCTGGTCCGGATCTGCCTGGACCGCGGTTGGGCCCTGGTCACCCTCGACACCAACCTGGCGAAGGCGGCGGCGCTCGCCGGAGTCGCGGTGCTCAACCTGCACTCTCTGGCGCTGGCGCTGCGGCCTCCGGTGGCGGCCGGGGACGCTGTGGACGTGCTGCTGCTCAAGCCGGGCAAGGAGCCCGGCCAAGCGGTCGGTTACCTCGACGACGGGAGCATGGTTGTCGTGGAAGGTGGGCGCTCGCGCATCGGTCGTGAGCTGCGCGTCCAGGTCACCTCCGTACTCACGACGGCGAACGGGCGTCTGGTCTTCGGCAAGCCGACAGTGCCCGACGTCACCGCAACCACGGGCGCCACCGCACCCGCCATGGCGCCGTCGCCCTCCTCGATGCCCAGTCGCACCACCCCGTGACCGTCGGCGTCCTTGTCCCCGCCGCGGGGCAGGGCGAGCGCCTCGGGGATGCCCCCCCTGCCGAGCAGCCCGCCCATGGGGCCCGGCCCCCGAAGGCACTGCGTCTGCTCGCCGGCGAACCTCTGCTCGTCCATGCTGTGCGAGGGCTTCGCCTGGCACCGTCCGTCGAGGTCATCGTGGTGGCGGCGCCCCGGGAGTGGGCCGCGGAAGTGGCGGCAATGCTGACGTCGTTCGACATCGTGGTTGTCCCGGGCGGGGAGCAGCGACAGGAGTCCGTGGCCCTCGCGCTCACGGCCCTGCCCCCAGAGGTCGACCTCGTTCTCGTGCACGACGCGGCGCGCTGTCTGACGCCGCCGGACGTGGTGGAGCGGGTCGTCGCCGCGCTGCGGGCCGGTGCCGAGGCCGTGGTGCCGGTCGTGCCGCTCGCAGACACGGTCAAGCGGGTTGCCGACGGGCGCGTCGCCGAGACTCTCGACCGCTCGGCGCTCCGGGCGGCCCAGACCCCGCAGGGCTTCCGGCGCGACCTGCTGACAGCCGCGCACCGGAGCGGGTCGGGCTCGGTCACCGACGACGCGGGGATGGTGGAGGCGCTGGGACATACGGTCACCCTCGTGACGGGCAGCGACGAGGCGTTCAAGGTGACCGGCCCGCAGGACCTTCTCCTTGCCGAGGCGGTGCTGCGTGCCCGCGGCTGAGCTGCGAACCGGCGTCGGTACCGACGTCCATGCCTTCGAGGTCGGGCGGCCGTGCTGGGTCGGCGGGCTGCTCTGGGAAGGCGTCGACGGGCTGGCCGGGCACTCCGACGGCGACGTCGTCGCGCACGCGGTCTGCGACGCGCTGTTGAGCGCCGCGGGCCTGGGTGACCTCGGTAGCAACTTCGGTACCGACGATCCGGCGTGGGCCGGCGCGAGCGGCGTGGCCATGCTCGCCGAGACTCGGCAGCGGCTGGCGAGGCAGGGCTGGCACATCGCGAGCGTCTCGGTACAGGTCGTCGGCAACGAGCCCCGCATCGGCGCTCGCCGGGAGGAGGCCGAGGCGGTCCTGCGCCAGGCCCTCGACGGTGCTCCCATCTCGCTGTCGGGGACGACGACGGATGGCCTGGGGTTCACCGGGCGGGGCGAGGGCCTCGCTGCGGTCGCCACCGCCCTGGTGGTGCGCAACTAGGCTCACCCCCTGTGACCCTGCGGCTGCACGACACCCGGACGCGGGGGTTGCGGCCGGTGGAGCCGGTCCGGGCCGGGCACATCGGCATCTATGTCTGCGGGCCCACGGTGCAGGCCGCTCCGCACGTCGGCCACCTGCGCAGCGCGGTCGCGCTCGACGTCCTGCACCGGTGGCTGCTCGAGAGCGGCATGCGGGTCACGTTCGTCCGCAACGTCACCGACGTCGACGACAAGATCATCCATGATGCGGCCCACGCCGACGAGCCCTGGTGGGCGCTTGCGACGCGGATGGGGCGGGCGTTCGACCGGGCGTACGAGGCGGTCGGGGTGCTGCCGCCCACCGCCGAGCCACGCGTCACCGGACACCTTCCGTCGATCGTCGCCTTCGTTGCCGACCTGGTGGAGCGCGGCGCGGCCTACGTCTCCGAAGGGGACGTGTACCTGTCGGTGCGCGCCCTGGCGTCGTACGGGTCGCTGTCCGGTCAGGACCCGGACGCGTTGCGGGCAAGCGAGAAGGCCGTGGCGCACGGCCACAGCGGCACGAAGCGGGACCCGCTGGACTTCGCGCTCTGGAAGTCGGCCAAGCCTGGCGAGCCCTCCTGGCCCTCGCCGTGGGGGGCCGGCCGGCCCGGCTGGCACATCGAGTGCTCGGCGATGGCCGTCGAACACCTCGGGACCGAGTTCGACATCCACGCCGGCGGCCTGGACCTGGTGTTCCCGCACCACGAGAACGAGCTCGCGCAGTCCACCGCCGCGGGGCACGCGTTCGCCCGCATCTGGCTGCACCACGGGCTGGTGACGGTGGCCGGTGGCGGCGGCGAGAAGATGAGCAAGAGCCTGGGCAACTCCACGGCCGTCTCCGACGTGCTGGCGGCGGTACGTCCGGCGGTGCTGCGTTATGCGCTCGGTTCCGCGCACTACCGGTCGCAGATCGAGTGGTCCGCGCAGACCCTCGCCGAGGCGGAGGCGGCCTACGGGCGGATCGAGACGTTCGTCCGCAACGCGACAGCGGCATGCTCCGCCACGCCTGAGGGTGTCCCGGCTGTCGCCTGGGCGGACTTCGCGGCGGCGCTCGACGACGACGTCTCCGTGCCGTCCGCGCTCGCGGTGGTGCACGCAGGCATCCGGGCCGGCAACGCTCTGCTCGCGGCGGGCGACCTCCCTGCCCTGGCGGCCACCCTCGCCGTGGTGCGGCGCATGCTCCGTGTGCTGGCGCTCGACCCGAGCCAATGGGAAGGGTCAGGCGGTCAGTCGCTGTCAGCCGTGGTGGACGGCTTGGTGGCGGTCGCGCTCGACGCGCGCGCCGACGCCCGCGCGCGCAAGGACTGGGCACAGGCCGATGACATCCGTGACCGGCTGCTTGCCTCGGGCATCGTGCTCGAGGACACCCCTGGTGGGGTCCGTTGGAGGTTGGGATGACCGGGCGATGACTGGCAAAGCGCGGTCGACCTCCATCGCGAAGGGCGGCCAGGGGGGAAGGGCCGGCAAGGCGGGCTCGCACCGCAAGGGCGCCGCCGTCGGTTCGGGCGGTCAGGGGCGCAAGAAGCTCGAAGGACGCAAGGCCACCCCGCCCGCCGAGCTGCGCAAGGGCCATCCCAAGGCGAGGCAGGCCGCGGCCGCTGCCAAGCGGGCAGCCGCCCCGGCGAAGCGCGCAGCTGGTGCTGCCGGCCCGGGTGCCAC
>JALYIZ010000130.1 GCA_030775505.1 Actinomycetota bacterium
CCACGGCGCGGCCGACGCGGTCGACCACGGTCGAGGTGACCCCGGCGGCGGTGGCGGGCGGACCTACCTGCCCGACCGGGCACAACGTCCTGTGGTGCGAGGTGCTCACCCGCACGAGGTTCCCGGTGCTCGGCGTCGACACCCTGTACTTCAGCGACGGCGTCCGGGTCACGGCGGTCGAGCCAGCAACGCGGCACGTGCGCTGGCAGTCCGCAGCGCTACGTGACGGCCCCGGCCAGATTGTCGCGGCGACAGGGGGCGTGGTGGTCGTGGAGACCTCCCGCACCCTCGGCCGCGCCCCTGGTGCTGTGTTAGACGTCGTCTCGGCGTACCAGCTCCTCGACGCGGCCACCGGTCGTCTCCGCTTCACCGTTCCGGTCGACGGGAACCGCCAGGAACCTGCCTACGCGGTTGCCGGAGGCGTGTTCGTCGGTACGGAAGAGGCAGGCGCAGTCACCGCCTACGACCTGCAGACCGGCCGTCGCAGGTGGCACCTGGCTGCTCCCGCTGGTTGTCGCGCACCGCTCCCGGTGCCCAACAGCGGTGCCCTGGAGTTGTCGGCGGCCGGAACCGTCCTGGTGGAGGCGGGCGACTGCATCCGCGACGGCCACCCCGGCATGGTCGGTCTGCTCGCCGGCAGCGGTCTGCGGCAGTGGAGCCGGCCGCTCCCGGGCGGACTCATCAGCGCCGTCGGCAACCCCCTCACCTTCCCGGTGGCTCCGGTGGTGCTGGTGCGAGTGCCCGTCGGCCAGGCCCGCTCCGCTGCTGAGGTACGACGAACCGATCCCGGTGCCCTGATCTGGACCGGCGGCGGACGGCTGACCGACTTCGCCGAGGACACCGAGGTCTGGGCCGTCGAGGCGGCGACCGGTTCGACCCTCTGGCGTGAGCGTTTCGTCCCGACGAACGTCTCGGCGAGCGCGGCCAACGGCGTGCTCTGCTGGTTTGCGGTCGACACTGCCGCGGAGTGCCGGCGGGCCGCCACCGGTCGGGCCGCACCGCTTCCGCAGGGGACAAGCACTCGGGACACCGCCGGACCCGGTGCCTGGACCGACGGGACGCGGCTTCTCCACGTGATCCAGCAGCCAGACGGCAGCTACTCCCTGCGGGAGTCCGATGTCGCGACCGGCCGTACCGACGCCTCGCTCGCACTCCCCGGACCGGACCTGTCCTCGGCCGCGCCTCCCGCGGTCCTCGGCGCACAGGGATCCACCGTGTTTGTGCTCGCCAGCCAGGCCGTCCTCATCGCCTACCGCCTCTGAGGGCGGGGCCGGCCGGTAGTCTTCTCTGATGCGCGCCCTGCTGGTGGTCAACCCCAAGGCCACCGCGACGACAGCGCCGACCCGCAGCGTCCTGGCCCATGCACTGGCCAGCGAGACCAAGCTCGACGTCGCGGAGACCAGCCACCGCGGACACGCGGTGGAGCTGGCCCACCAGGCCGCCCTCGACGGCATTGAGCTCGTCGTGGCCCTCGGGGGCGACGGCACGGTCAACGAAGTGGTCAACGGTCTGCTGGCCGACGGCCCCGGCAGCCACGTCCCCGCGTTCGCTGTGGTGCCCGGCGGGAGCACCAACGTGCTGGCGCGCGCGGTCGGCATGCCCGCCGACCCGGTCGAAGCTGTGGGCACTCTCCTCGACGCGCTGCGCGCCGACCGGCGGAGGTCACTCGGCTTGGGCAACGCGGACGGCCGCTGGTTCACCTTCAACGCGGGCCTGGGCTTCGACGCCGATGTGGTCCGCCGCGTGGAGCGGCGTCGGGCGGCGGGCCGACGTGCCAGCGGGCCCCTGTTCGTGAGCGAGGCCGTCCGGCACTTCTACCTGTCTGCTGAGCGTCGGCACGCGCCGCTGACCGCCCACCTCCCGGGCGGGGACGAGCAGCTGTTCCTGGCCCTTGTCTGCAACACCTCGCCGTGGACCTACCTCGGGGATCGTCCCGTCCGGCCTTGCCCCCAGGCGTCGTTCGACACCTGCCTTGACCTCTTCGGCCTGAGCCGGTTCGGCACCGTACCGATGCTGCGCCACCTGCGCCAGATCCTGTCGGCCGGCGCCCGCGTCGGCGGCCGACGCGTGGTCCTGGAGCATGACCTGACCGACTTCACGGTCACCGCGCCGGTACCGGTGGCCTTCCAGGTCGACGGCGACGACCTCGGCGACCGCACCAGCGTGACGTTCCGCAGCGTCCCCGCCGCCATCGACGTCGTCGCCTGACCAGGTGTAGCGGCTGACATACCGGGCACGCCCCCACGGCGAGTGACGAACGCGACACCGCCCCGCCCACAACAGTTCACCGAACCGCTTGCCACCGACCGCGAGCCGATGAAAGGCTTGCCGCAGTGATCACCCGCGCCACCGCGGGGGTGTCGCCGGGCAACCCACGTTGGTCCGCAAGGGCGAGCCGCGTAGCCCGAAGATCGTGAAAGGATTCACAAGCACTGCCTCCGACGCGCCCCGGCGCCGGAGTACGGCGGGCCCAAGACCGCGACCCGCGCACGAAGGAGTGGACCCATGGACTGGCGCCACCGCGCGCTCTGCCGTGACGAGGACCCCGAGCTGTTCTTCCCGATCGGGGTGACTGGTCCAGCGGCAGTG
Source organism: Actinomycetota bacterium (assembly GCA_030775505.1). The sequence continues at coordinate 2,590 of JALYIZ010000130.1, forward strand.
CAGGTCGACGAGGCCAAGGCCGTCTGCCGTCGTTGCTCGGTGGTCGAGGACTGTCTGAGCTGGGCGCTCGAGACCGGGCAGGACGCCGGCGTGTGGGGCGGGACCAGCGAGGACGAACGCCGGGCGCTCAAGCGCCGCGGTGCCCGCACGGCCCGCACCGCCTAGCGACGTGCCCGAGGAGTACATCCGTCCCCCGCTGGTCGGGCTTGAGCCGCCGGCCCGGTGGCGCGCAGTGTGGCGTTTCCGCATCGTGGCCCTGGCGGTTGCCGTAGGTCTGGTCGTTCTTGTCGTCCTGGGCTACCAGAAGCTGACCGGGGCTGGCAACGAGTCACCCCAGCTCGCCAGCCTCTCCTACGTCCACCCCGCCTAGTACTCACCCAGCGGGACGGACAGGGCCGCCTCCGTCCCCCCGGTCGGGGCCGGCGCGAGCGCCAGGCTTCCCCGCAGCTCTCCCTCCACCAACGTCCGCACGATCTGTAGGCCCAGCCGCGTCGAGGACCCCAGGTCGAAACCCTCGGGCAGGCCGCAGCCGCTGTCGGCCACCACGACCGACAGCGACCCGACCGCGCGCGTCACCCGCACGTCGATCCGCCCCCCACCGCTCGGGAAGGCGTGCTCCACGGCGTTCTGCACCAGCTCGGTCAGCGTCATCGCCAGCGGGGTGGCCACCTCCGCCGTCAGCTCCCCGAATGCCCCCGACCGGCTGACCACGACACCGGCCTCGGGGGCAGCGACCTCAGCGCACATGGCGAGTACCCGGTCCGCGATCACGTCGAAGGCGACAGTGTCGTCAAGCGTCAAGGACAGGGTTTCGTGCACCATTGCGATCGACGCCACCCGGCGCACGGACTCCTCCAGCGCCGCGCGCGCCGCCGGGTCCACCATCCGGCGCGCCTGCAGGCGCAGCAGGGCGGCCACGGTCTGCAGGTTGTTCTTCACGCGGTGGTGGATCTCCCGGATAGTGGCGTCCTTGCCCATGATCTGCCGGTCCCGGCGGCGCAGTTCGGTGACGTCGCGGACCAGCACGAGGGCCCCGCGGGGCTCGCCACCGGGGATCAGCGGCATCGCGCGCAGCAGGACGGTGGCCCCCTGCGCCTCCACCTCGGACTCGCGAGGCTCGCGGAAACGCAAGGCCGCCGCCAGCGCCGCCGAGCCACGTGGCTCGTCGAGCGTCCCCGGCGCCGCGGTCAGCCGGGCAATCGTCTGGCCAAGGTGAGCCCCGATCAGGTCCGCGGTCACCCCGAGCCGGCGGTACGCCGACAGCGCGTTGGGGCTCGCGTACACCACGTGCCCGGTCCGGTCCAGGCGCATCAGCCCGTCACCCGCCCGCGGCGCGTGTTCCGGGTCCGGTCCCTGGCCCGGGTAGGGGAACGAGCCCTCCGCCACCATCTGCAGCAGCTCGCCCGCGCTTGTCAGGTAGGCGAGCTCGAGCTGGCTGGGCATCCTGGCGGCCGTGAGGTTGGTGTCGCGCGACAGCACCGCCACCACCCGGGTGCCCGCCTCGCCCCGGCACAGCACCGGGACCGCCTCCTGCCGGACCGGGAGCTGGCCACGCCACTCGGGGTCGCCCTCCCGCACGATCCGACCGTGCCGTGAGGCCTGCCCGAGCCGGTAGCCCTCGGTGTCATCGAGCACTGTCGCGACGACGTCCTGCGGGTAGGTCGTCGGCCCGGTGGTGGGACGCATGTGGGCGACGGCGAGCCAGCCGGACTCCCGCTGGCGGACCCACAGCACCAGGTCAGCGAAGGACAGGTCGGCGACGAGCTGCCACTCCGCCACCAGCTCGTGCAGCCACTGGACGGCGTCCTCCCCGAGGTCGGTGCGCGCGCGCAGCAGGTCCCCGAGGGTCGACACGTTGCGCAGCGTAGGAAACTGCGCAGGTGTCCCGCAGCAGCCACCTGACCAGTGACCCCACGACGGACCGCACGCGTGACCTGGTCGGGCGCGACCTTGCCGCCGTGTGGCACCCGTTCACGCAGCACGCCGTGTGGGCGGCCGACGAGCCCCTCGTGGTCGACCGCGCGCAGGGCGTCCACCTCTGGGACACCGACGGGAAGCGGTACCTCGACGGGGTGTCCTCCCTGTGGGTGACCGTGCACGGGCACCGGGAGCCGGCTCTCGACGAGGCCATCCGAAGGCAGCTGGAGCGCGTGGCGCACTCCACCTTCCTCGGGCTGACTCACGAGCCGGGGATCGCGCTGGCCGAGGCCCTGCTCGCCACTGCTCCCGACGGACTGACGCGGGTGTTCTACGCCGGTGACGGCTCCAGCGCCGCGGAGGCCGCCATCAAGATGGCCTTCCAGGCGGCGGCACAACGCGGGGAGCATCGCCCCCTGTTCGTCTCCGTCAAGGAGGGCTACCACGGCGACACGCTCGGCGCCGTGAGCGTCGGCGGCATCGACACGTTCCACGCGACCTACCGGCCCATCCTGCTCCGCACCGCCCAGATCCCCTCCCCCGGGGTCGCCGGCACGCAGGCCGCGCTCGCCGGTCTGGCCGAGGTGCTCGACCAGACGGTGTGCGCCGTCGTGGTGGAGCCGATGGTCCAGGCGGCCGGCGGGATGCTCACCCACGACGCGGCCTTCCTGCAGGGCGTGCGCGCCGCCTGCGATGCGGCCGGGGCCCGGATGGTCGTGGACGAGGTGGCCACCGGGGTCGGCGCCACCGGCCGGTTCTGGGCGGTCGAGCACGCCGGGGTCAGCCCCGACCTGCTCGTGTGCGGCAAGCGGGTGACCGGCGGATACCTGCCCCTGTCGGCGGTGCTCGCCAGCGAGGACGTCTACGGGAGCTTCCTCGGCGCCCCGGCGAGCGGGCGGACGTTCTTCCACGGGCACACCTACACGGCCAACCCGCTGGCCTGCGCCGTCGCCCTGGCCAACCTGGCCCTGATGGCCGAGCGCGGCACGGTCGCCCACGCCGCTGCCGTCGGGGACCGGATCGGCGCGGCGTTGTCCGAGCTGTCCGGGACCGCGCAGGTGCGACGCGTCGGGACCATGACAGGCATTGAGGTCCCGTCCGTGGGCGAGCGGACGGGGTTCGAGGTCTGCCGGCTGGCACGATCCCGTGGGGTGCTGATCCGTCCCCTGGGCGACGTTGTGGTGCTCATGCCGCCACTCGGCATCGGCTTCGACGACCTCGACGAGCTGCTCGGCGTCGTCATCGGCTGCGTGAAGGACACGGTCGGGTGAGCGACCCCCTCTTCTGGCTGGCCGAGGCCGCGCGGGCACGGACGGCCGCCGGGCTGCACCGCGAGCTGCGCCCGCGCCCCCCGCAGCAGCACACCGCCTCGGGGGGTGAACCCGTACTGGACCTCGCGTCCAACGACTACCTGGGGCTGGCCCGCCACCCCGACGTGGTCGCCGCGGCCGTCGCCGCGCTGCACGCCTACGGCGCTGGAGCCACCGGCTCCCGCCTGGTCACCGGGGACACCGACCTGCACGGCGAGCTCGAACGCGCGCTCGCCGCCAAGCTGGGGTGCGCCCAGGCGCTGGTGTTCTCCTCCGGGTACCTCGCGAATCTGGGAGCAGTGACCGCGCTGGCGGGACCCGCAACGCTGGTGGTCTCCGACGCACGCAACCACGCCTCGCTCGTGGACGCCTGCCGGCTGTCACGGGCCCGCGTCGCCGTGGTTCCGCATGCCGACCTCTGCGCCGTCGAGGAGGTCCTCACCGAGCGGACCGAGGAGCGGGCGCTGGTGGTGACGGACGGGGTGTTCTCCGTAGATGCCGACGCCGCGCCTGTCGCTGCGCTGCACGAGGTCTGCCGACGCCACGGTGCTGTGCTGCTCGTCGACGAGGCGCACTCGCTGGGCGTGCTCGGCGCCGGCGGCGAGGGCCTGTGTGCCGCAGCGGGGCTGACCCGCGAGCCCGACCTCGTCGTCACGGTCACCCTGTCGAAGGCCCTCGGCAGCCAGGGCGGCGCTGTCCTCGGGCCGGCCGGGTTGCGGGAGCACCTGGTGGACAC
>JALYIZ010000131.1 GCA_030775505.1 Actinomycetota bacterium
GGGGCGGGCCACACGCAGCAAGAGCGGGCTTAGATGATCTCGCGCTCGCGGGTGACGACGCGGTCCTCCGTGACCCCGACGCGGTCGCGGCGGCCGAAGATGAGGGTCGTCATCAGCAGACCAAGAGCGCCGGCCACCATGAGGATGTAGCCGATCGCAGTGAGGTCGACGCCCGAGATCGCGTTCTGCACGGCGAACGCGAGAATCGCGCCGACCGCGATGAGGAAGACGCTGGCACCGATGCCCATGTGATGTACCTCCAGGATGCGGGGCGACGGGGCGTCGCACGTGAAGGGGATCTACCCCGCTGTCGTCCCAGCACACCCACCGGCCGGGTGATCCGCGTCAGAAGGCCGCCTCGTCGAGGTCCATCAGGTCCAGGTCGATGCCCTCCGCGACGACCCGGCGGGCCGCGAGCTCGGGAAACACAGTGCCGGCGAAGAACCGGGCGGCAGCGACCTTGCCCTCATAGAAGGCGCGGTCCCGGCCGGTCGCCGTCGGCAGCGCGTCGAGGGCCACGGCGGCCTGCCGGAGCAGCAGCCAGCCGACCACCAGGTCACCCAGGCTCATCAGCAGCCGGGTGGTGTTGAGCCCGACCTTGTAGATGTTGCGGGTCTGCTCGGCCGACGCCATCAGCTGGTTGACCATGGTGGCGTTGATGCCCTGGAAGTCCTCCAGCGCCTGGGCCAGCAATTCGCGCTCGCGGGTCAGCGAACCGTTGCCGGCGTCACCCTTGCTGAACTCCTGGATGTCCCCGAGCAGCTTGGTCAGCGCCTGGCCCTTGTCCCGCACGATCTTGCGGAAGAACAGGTCCATGCCCTGGATCGACGTGGTGCCCTCGTAGAGCGTGTCGATCTTCGCGTCGCGGATGTACTGCTCGATCGGGTAGTCCTGCGTGAAGCCGGAGCCGCCGAAGATCTGCAGGGAGGTGGCGAGCAGCTCGTAGGACTTCTCCGAGCCGTAGCCCTTCACGATGGGCAGGAGCAGATCGTTGAGCCGCACCGCCAGGTCGTCGACCGCGCCGGCCTGGGCCGAGATCTCCACCTGGTCCTGCAGCGACGCGGTGTAGAGGACCAGCGCGCGCATCCCCTCCGACCAGGCCTTCTGCATCATCAGCATCCGGCGGACGTCGGGGTGGTGGGTAATGGTCACCCGTGGCGCGGCCTTGTCGGTCATCTGCGTCAGGTCCGCTCCCTGGACCCGTTGCTTGGCGTACTCCAGCGCGTTGAGGTAGCCGGTCGACAGGGTGGCGATTGCCTTGGTGCCGACCATCATCCGGGCGTACTCGATGACCTGGAACATCTGGGCGATGCCGTCGTGCACGTCCCCGACCAGCGTGCCGACCGCGGGGTGCTTCTCACCGAACGTCACCTCGCAGGTCGTGGAGACCTTCAGGCCCATCTTCTTCTCGACGTTGGTGACGTAGACGCCGTTGCGCTCACCGGGTGAGCCGTCCGCGTCGACGAGGTACTTCGGGACCACGAACAGCGACAGGCCCTTCGTCCCCGGCCCGCCGTGGCCCGGGACCCCCTCGGGACGGGCGAGCACCAGGTGGACGATGTTGGCCGGCCAGTCCCACTCGGCCGAGGTGATGAAGCGCTTCACGCCCTCGATGTGCCAGGTGCCGTCGGGCTGCTGGATGGCCTTGGCGCGCCCGGCACCGACGTCTGAGCCGGCATCGGGCTCGGTGAGCACCATCGTGGCGCCCCAGCCGCGCTCGATCATGTTCTCCGCGAACGCCTGCTGCTCGGGCGTGCCGTTGCGGTGCAGGATCGACGCGAAGCCCGGGCCGGCCCCGTACATGTACACGGCGGGGTTGGCACCAAGGATCATCTCCGCACACGCCCACCGCAGGGTGGGGGGCGCCCCGATCCCGCCGAGGTGCTCGGGGAGGTCGAGCTTGTCCCAGCCGCCCTCGTGGTAGGCCTGGTAGCTCTTGGTGAAGGCGGCGGGCAGCGTCACGCTGCCGGCGTCCTTGTCGAACACCGGCGGATTGCGGTCACCATCGGTGAACGACTCGGCCAGGTCGTGCGTGGCCAGCCGCTCGACCTCGCGCAGGATGTCGCGGGCCGAGTCCTTGTCAAGCTGCGTGTACGGGCCGGTGCCCAGGTTCCGGTCGGCACCGAAGACCTCGAACAGGTTGAACTCGATGTCACGCAGGTTGCTCTTGTAGTGGCCCATGCCTGGCGGACTCCCTGTGCATCCGGTCGCGGCCCGTCTCGTACCCGCGAGTAACAACAGAATGCTACCCACGAGTAACAAACGCAAGCCTGCCGCGCGTGGCAGGCTCCGGGGCCACCGACCTGGGAGGAAATGGGCCGCTGTGTCCCGACGTGCTGCTGTGCTCGGCCTGGCTGTCGTCGCGGCCGCGACTGCACTGGCCGCGCCCACCGCCGCCCGCCCTCCCCTCGTCACGCTCGGGCCGGCGGTGCGGATCCAGACGCCTGGCCAGACCGTCATGACCTGCCCGATCGAGGGGGAGCCCGCTGTGGCGGTCACCTCGGCCGGCACCTGGGTCGGCTACAACGACGACCAGGGCTGCCCGCTGAACCCCACCGCCCACCTGCACCTGACCAGCCTGCAGCTGGTGCCCGCCGCCGGAGGGGCGCCGCGCTACGTGCCGGTGGCCGCGGCGGCCGGCGGCTACCTGTCGGGTGACCCGGCCCTGGCACCGGACCCCGTCCACCCTGGCTCGGTTCTCCTGGCCGGCCTGGAGGCCATGGCCTCCGGAGACATCGACGTGACCGTCTACCGGGTAAGCCCCGGCCTGACCTGGACCCGGCTGCCGGGTCCGCACGTGTCGGGCACCTTCGACGACAAGGAGTTCATGGCCAGCGACCTGTCGCGACGCAGCCGCTGGCGGGGTCGGACGTACCTGGCATGGGACCAGACCTCCGGGACCAAGCCCGGCGTCATCGTGCGTGCCTTCGACGGCCGGGCCTGGCTGCCGCCGGTCCGGGTCTTCGACAGCTCGGGCTTCCCCGACATCGCCGTGGCGCCCGACGGCACCGTCGCCGTCGCCTGGGTCGGCGCGGACGGGTCCTACGTGTCGCTGTCCCACGATGGCGGGGCGACCTTCGGCAAGGGGGTGCGGGCCCTGACAGGCGGCGAGCCGGGGCGGCTGGACCCGGCCTGCCCGCTGCGGCCGACCGTGGGGATCCGCCAGCGCGTACTGGCCGAGCCCCGCCTGGCGTGGGACGCCCGGAACGTGCTGCACGTCGTCACCTCGCTGGCGCCGGTCACCGCCGTATCGAGCCTCGCGGGCCGGACCCCGGGCTCGGCCGGGGTGGGGGGGACGGGAGTCATCTGGCACACGACGACGCGCGACGGCCAGGCCTTCTCCGCGCAGGTGCCTGTCGCGGCGGAGAGTCCCACCGTCCAGTTCGACCCGGCGGTCGCGGCGACACCAGCCGGTGGGGTCGCGGTGGAGTGGCTATCGACCAGCCCCGACCCGCAGACCACCTACGACGCCTTTCTCGCGGTCCTCTCACCCGGCGGGCGGGCGTTCAGCGGGCCGGTGCGGCTGTCGGAATCGCCGTCGACCTTCCCGTCGGCAATGGAGGCGGTGGGCAACTCGGACTGCTACGGGATCGGCGACTACACCGGGCTCGCGCCGACCGCGACGGGAGTGACAGCGGTCTGGCCGACGAGTGAGCACGTCGCCACCCCGCAGATCGACACCGACGTGCTGATGCGGCCGGCCACGGTCCGCTGACGCCTACCGGGACGGCTCCGAGAGCTCGGCGTCCGACCGGTGGGCGGCCTGCCGGGCGGCGCCGCTTCGGTCGGCGTCCGTGACGGGCGGATCCGCGGAGGGAGAGGCGGGGACGGGGTCCACGGCGAGGCGGAACCAGACCGCCTTGCCGAACTCCTGGTCCGCCACCCCCCAGCTGTCCGCGAGCTGCTCCACCAGGGTCAGGCCGCGGCCGCCGAGCGCGGAATCGTCGGCGCGGAACAGCACGGGACGGCGGCTGTCCTCGTCGGCGACCGACACGGTGAGCACGCTGTCGAACAGGCGCAGGGTGACCGTGACCTGACTCCGGCCGTGCAGGACGCCGTTGGCGACCAGTTCGCTGACCAGCAGGCAGGCCCGCTCCACGGTCTCCCGGTCGATCGCCCACTGGGCAGCCTCGTGCGCGAGCCAGCGGCGCGCTGCGCGCGCGGACTGCAGCTCGGGTGGGAAGACGGCGCTTATCAGCAAGGCTCGTGTCTCCTCGGACACGCGGGGACAGACCGGTCGCCGACTCCTCTACCCGCTGACCGGGGCCCGTACACCTCGCCCTGTCAGGGGCTGGGGCTGGCCGCCACCAGGGGCTCGAGCACGGCGTCGGGGAAGTCCCGCTGGACGCGGGTGAGCCGCCACGGGCCGGCGAACAGCGCGAGCAGCTCGCCGTCGCCCCGCACGAGCACCTCCACCCCGCTCTCCGCGTCGAGCTTGGCCCGCCAGTCGGCGGTGGTGCGGCGCGCCATCGTGTAGTCGAGGCGGTCCAGCCGCACCGGGGCGGTGAACTCCCCGGCCATCCGGTGCTCCACCACCTCGAACTGCATGGGGCCGACCGCGGCCAGCACCGGCGCCTGGTCGCCGCGCCGGTCCGAGCGCAGGACCTGCACGACACCTTCCTGCTCAAGCTGCTCGATGCCGCGCCGGAACTGCTTGTAGCGGCCCGAGTCCTGCGCGCGGCACACCGCGAAGTGCTCGGGCGCGAAGCTCGGGATCGGAGGGAAGGTGACCGGGTCGGCCACGTAGAGGCTGTCGCCGACGCGCAGCGACGAGGCGTTGACCAGCCCCACGACGTCACCTGGGAAGGCGGTGTCGACGGTGGTCCGGTCCCGGCCGAAGACCTGCTGGGCGTACTTGGTCGCGAAGGGCTTGCCGGTACCGGAGTGCGTCACCACCGAGCCCCGCTCGAACACGCCCGAGCAGACCCGGACGAACGCAAGGCGGTCGCGATGGGCCGCGTCCATCCCCGCCTGGATCTTGAACACGAACGCGCTGAACGGCGACTCGACCGGGCGCGGCCGGCCGTCGGCGTCCAGCCGCGCGCCGGGTGCTGGGGCGTGCTCGAGCAGGGTGTCGAGCAGTTGACGGACGCCGAAATTGAGGACGGCCGACCCGAACAGCACCGGCGTGGTGACACCGGCAGCGAAGGTTGCCGGGTCGTGGTTCTGACCCATGGCCGCGAGGAGCTGGACCTCCTCGACCGCCGTCGTCCAGGCCGCGCCCTGCTCCGCTTCGGCGCGGTCGGGCGCCTGGTGCTCCTCGGGCGCGACGGTCGCGCCGCCGGCGGTCCGGGTGAAGCGGATGAAGCGCCCCGTCGACCGGTCGAGGACGCCGCGGAAGTCGCCCGCGATGCCCACCGGCCAGGTCAGCGGCGTCGGCAGCAGCCCGGTGCGCGCGTGGATGTCGTCCATCAGCTCGAGTGCGGCCATGCCCGGCCGGTCCCACTTGTTGACAACGGTGAGAACGGGGATACCGCGGTGGCGGCACACGTCGAACAGCTTCATCGTCTGCGGTTCGAGCCCCTTCGCGGCGTCCAGGAGCATCACGGCGGAGTCGACCGCCGCGAGCACGCGGTAGGTGTCCTCCGAGAAGTCGGCGTGGCCGGGGGTGTCGAGCAGGTTGACGACGCAGTCGCGGTAGGCGAACTGCAGAGCGGCCGAGCTGATCGAGATCCCCCGGGCCTTCTCGATGTCCATCCAGTCGGAGACGGTGCTGCGGCGTCCGGCTTTGCCGTGGATGGCGCCGGCTTCGTTGATGACGCGCGCGTGCAGTGCCAGCGCCTCGGTGAGGGTGGACTTGCCCGCGTCGGGGTGGCTGATGACCGCGAACGTGCGGCGGCGGCGCGCTTCGTCGAGGACGAGGGTGGAGGGGCTGGTCACCCCACCAGTGTCAGGCCTCGGTCTCGGGTGACGGTCCGGGTGCCGGCGCCCGGCGCGGCTGGGCGGACACCAGCGCCTCGCTCACGTCACCCACCAGGGTGAGCACCGTGTCGAGTGCGGTGACCTCGACGAGGCGGGCGAAGGCGCCCTGCGCGCCCGCCACGGTCAGACGGCCTCCCCTCGCCGCGACGGTGCGGTGCGCCCGCATGATCGAACCGAGCCCGCAGGAGTCGCAGAAGGTGAGCAGCGCAACGTCGAGCACGAGGCTCAGGAAGCCGTCGGTGAGGGCGGCGGCCACGGCCTGGTCCAGCGGCGCCGTGACGGCGAGGTCGAGCTCGCCCTCGAGCACGATGACCGCGACGGATCCGTCGTAGAGCACCGACGTCGTCAGTGACATCTGGCCCTCCTCGCCGGTGGGGCGCCGCGCCCGTGGGATGTGGCGACCAGAGTGCCCTGAATGTCCGCGTCCCGTCCAGGGAGGTCACCGGGGCACGTGGGCCCGGACGCGGGTCCCGGCGCCGGAGCTGTCGACGTGCACCGCCCCAGCGAGGCGCCGCACGATGTGCAGCCCCCGTC
>JALYIZ010000132.1 GCA_030775505.1 Actinomycetota bacterium
CGCCCACGCCGTACCGCAGCGACGACTCCGCCAGCGCCTGGGCGAGACCGCCGTCGGACAAGTCGTGCGCCGCCGTCACCAGGCCGGACCGCGAGGCGGCGACGAGGACGGCACCCAGGGCGCGTTCGGCAGCCAGCTGCGGCTGCGGGGGCACACCCCCGAGGTGACGGTGCTCGGCCCAGGCCCACTCGCTGCCGCCGAGCTCGTCGCGTGTCTCACCGAGCAGGAACACGGCGTCACCGGCCTGCCGGAACCCCATCGGAGTACGCGTGGCGACGTCCTCGATCACACCCAGCACGCCGACGACCGGGGTCGGGTTGATGGCCTCACCGGCGGTGGAGTTGTAGAAGCTCACGTTGCCGCCCGTCACCGGGATGTCCAGGGCGCGGCAGGCCTCGGACAGGCCGCGGGTGGCCTCGGCGAACTGCCACATCACCTCGGGGTCCTCGGGGCTGCCGAAGTTGAGGCAGTTGGTCACGGCGATCGGCACGGCCCCGGTGGCGGCGACGTTGCGGTACGCCTCCGCCAGCGCCAGCTGGGCGCCGAGGTAGGGGTCCAGGCGCGTGTAGCGACCGTTTCCGTCGGTGGACAGGGCCACGCCCAAACCGCTCTCCGAGAGCCGGACGACGCCCGCGTCTTCGGGCCAGGCGAGCACGGTGTCGCCCATGACGACCCGGTCGTACTGCTCGGTCACCCAGCGCCGGCTGCAGAGGTTGGGGCTGGCCACCTGGCGCAGCAGGAGGTCGCCGAGCTCCCCACGGTCGGGGTAGTCGGGCAGCGGCCGGGCGCGCAGGTCGTCGAGGTCCGCCGGACGGGCCATCGGCCGGCTGTAGACCGGACCGTCGTCGGCGAGGCTGCCAGGAGGCACGTCGACCACGACCTCGCCGTGCCAGGTCACGACCAGCCGATCACCTTCGGTGACCTCACCGATGGCGGTGGCGATCACCCCCCACTTGGCCGCGATGGCGAGAACCGCATCGAGGTCGCCCGGCGTGACGATCGCGAGCATCCGCTCCTGGGACTCACTGGCGAGCACCTCGTGCGGCTCCATGCTCGCCTCACGCAGCGGGACCCGCTCCAGGTGCACGCGCATGCCGGAGCGGCCGGCGGCGCTGGTCTCGGTGAGAGCGCAGGTCAGCCCCGCGCCGCCGAGGTCCTGGATCCCCTGGACCAGCTGGGCGTCGTAGAGCTCGAGGCAGGCCTCGATCAGCAGCTTCTCGGTGAACGGGTCGCCGACCTGGACGCTGGGCCGCTTCGCCGGGCCGCCCTCGTCGAACGTGGCACTGGCGAGCACGGAGACGCCGCCGATCCCGTCGCGGCCGGTCTTGGCTCCGAGCAGCACCACGACGTTGCCGACACCCCGGGCGGCGGAGAGCTGGATCCGTCCGACCGGCATCACCCCCAGGCACAACGCGTTGACCAGGGGGTTCCCCTGGTAGGAGGGGTCGAAGACCACCTCGCCGCCGACGTTGGGCAGTCCTAGGCAGTTCCCGTAGCCGCCGATGCCCGCAACGATCCCCGGCAGCACCCGCCGGGTGTCGGGGTGGTCGGCGTCGCCGAAGCGCAACGGGTCCATGACGAGGATGGGCCGGGCACCCATGGTGAGGATGTCGCGCACGATCCCGCCGATGCCCGTCGCCGCTCCCTGGTAGGGCTCGACGTAGGAGGGGTGGTTGTGGCTTTCGACCTTGAACGTGACGGCCAGGCCCTCGCCGACGTCGACGACCCCGGCGTTCTCGCCCATCCCGACGAGCAGACGGTCGCCCTTGGGGAGTTCGCCGAACTGCCGGAGGTGGACCTTGCTGCTCTTGTAGGAGCAGTGCTCGCTCCACATGATCGAGTACATCGCGAGCTCGGTCTGGGTGGGCCGCCGGTGAAGGACGTCGCGGATCGTGGCGTACTCGTCGTCTTTGAGCCCGAGCTCCAGGTGCGGCTGCTCCTCCTCGGGTGTGGACTCGGCACGGTGGACCGTGTCGACCATCACGCCCCGACCAGGCTGGACAGGACGCTGGTGAAAAACCCCAGACCGTCGGTGCCGGGACCGGTCAACGCCTCGACGGCGTGCTCCGGATGGGGCATCAGCCCGACGACGTTGCCGCGCTCGTTGGCCACCCCCGCAATGTCGCGCAGGCTCCCGTTGGGGTTGCCGCCCTCGTAGTAGGCGACGACCCGGCCCTGGGCCTCGAGCTCGTCGAGGGTGCGCTCGTCGGCCACGTAGCAGCCCTCGCCGTTCTTGACCGGGACGGTGACCAGTTGACCTTCGGCGTACCCGTTGGTCCAGGCGGTCGCGGTGCTGCCGATACGCAGCCGCTGGTCACGGTTGACGAAGTGCAGGTGGGCGTTGCGCATGAGCGCACCTGGCAGCAGGTGGCTCTCGCAGAGCACCTGGAAGCCGTTGCAGATGCCCAGGACGGGCAGCCCCTCACGGGCACCCGCGACGATTGAAGCCATCACGGGCGCGAAGCGGGCGATCGCCCCGCAGCGCAGGTAGTCGCCGTAGGAGAAACCACCGGGCAGGATCACGGCGTCGACCCCGTGCAGGTCCGGGTCGGCGTGCCACAACGGCACCGCGTCGGCCCCACCGAGACGCACCGCCCGCTGGGCGTCCCGGTCGTCCAGACTGCCGGGAAACGTCACGACACCGATCCGCAGGGTCACCGGGCCAGCCTACCGGCGGGGGCTGCCCGCCTTCTCGCGCCGCGCACCGGCCAGCCGGCCGATGGGGGCGTCCTCGGCCCAGCTCAGCCGCTTCTCCAGGTGCACGACGGTCCCGTCGCCCCGGCTGGTGAAGCTCACCCTGTCGACGAGCGCCCGCATCAGCTGGATCCCGCGCCCGCTCTCCGCCCCCGCGGCGGCCTCGGCGAAGCCGTGACTGCCGTGGTCGAAGCCCCCTCCGGTGTCGATCACCTCGATGCAGCACTCGCCGCCGTTGATCCCGGCCCGGACCTCGTACTCCTCTCCCTCGGCGGCATGGTCGAGGACGTTGGTGCAGGCCTCGGTCAGCGCAAGTTCGATGTCACTCGTCACGACCGGGTCGATGCCGAGGGCGTGCATGGCCTGCTTGAGGACCCGTCGGACCACCGGCACGGAGAGCCCGTCCCGGGGCAGGGCGAGCACGAGGCTGATCTCCACGCGGGCCCTCTACCCGCTCCGCGGGCGGGCTACGCGAAGCGGACGGTGAAGTCCTCGATGACCGGGTTGGCGAGCAGGACCTGTGCCATCGTCGTGGCGCGCTCCAGCGCCTGTGCCGCGTCGTCCGCCTCGAGCTCGAGGGCCACGTGCTTGCCGATCCGCAGACTTGCCGGCGTCCCGAAGCCCAGCTCCGGCAGGGCGTTGGCGACCGCTTGGCCCTGTGGGTCGAGGATCTCCGGCTTGAGCATCACGTCGACGACGATCCGGTGCAGGGCCACGCCGCAGACCCTACCGGCGGCGATGCGCTCAGGCGTCGCGCAGGTAGTCCTCGAACGACTGCCCCGTGAGTCGTTCGTAGGCCTGCACGTACCTGTCCCGCGTGCGAGCCACTACGTCGGCGGGCAGCTCTGGTCCCGGCGGCTTCTTGTCCCATCCCGTGTCGGACAGCCAGTCGCGTACGTACTGCTTGTCGTAGGACGGCTGCACCTGCCCCGGCTGCCAGCCGGCCGCCGGCCAGAAGCGGGACGAGTCGGGTGTGAGGACCTCGTCACCCAGGGTCAACTTGCCGTCGGCGTCATGCCCGAGCTCGACCTTGGTGTCGGCGAGCAGGATGCCCGCCTCAGCGGCCAGCTGGGCGCCGCGGGTGTAGAGGGACAGGGTGGTGGCCCGCAGCGACTCGGCCAGCTCCGGCCCGACCATCGTCACGACGTCCCCGAAGGTGATGGGCGCGTCGTGCTGCCCGACCGGAGCCTTGGTCGTCGGCGTGAAGAGTGGCTCGGGCAGCCGGGATGCCTCGACGAGCCCCTCAGGCAGGGCGAGCCCGCACACCGTCCCGCTGACCCGGTACTCCGCCATCCCGGAGCCGGTGAGGTAGCCGCGGGCCACACACTCGACCGGAACCATGGCCAGCCGGCGAACGAGCATCGTCCGGCCCCGCAGCTGATCGGCGTGCGGGCGCAGCACGTCGGGCAGGTCGCGCACCCGCCAGCCGACCAGGTGGTTGGGGACGACGTCCGCGAGCCGGTCGAACCACCACAGCGACAGCGCGGTCAGCACCGCCCCTTTGTCGGGGACCGTGGTCGGCAGGACCACGTCGTAGGCAGACAGCCGGTCGCTGGCCACCAGCAGCAGGTGATGGGCGTCGACCTCGTACACGTCGCGGACCTTGCCGCGCGCGAGCAACGGGAGCGGGAGCGGGCTCATCAGCGCAGCCGGCCGAGCCGGTCGAAAACGGGGCCGAGCCGGGCGAGGTAGTGCTCGGGCCGGCAGACCTCGTCGAGCCGCTTCTCGTCGAGGGTCTTGCCGGCCGCGGCGGCCTGCGCGCTCAGGGTCTCCCGGAACGGCTCCCCAGTCTCCCAGGTGCGCATCGCGGCTGCCTGGACGAAGGCGTAGGCATCCTCGCGGGACAGGCCACCGGAAACGAGCTCGAGCAGGACGGTGGACGTGTAGATCAGCCCGCCGGACGACTCGAGGTTGGTCCGCATCCGGCCGGCGTCGACGACGAGCCCGGTCACCAGGCGCGTCGTGAGGTGGAGCAGGTAGTCGGTGGCGATCGCCGCATCGGGCAGTGCGACCCGTTCGGTCGAGGAGTGGCTGATGTCGCGCTCGTGCCAGAGCGGGATGCCCTCCATGACCGGCACGACCTGCGCCCGGACGACCCGGGCCAGGCCGGCGATGCGCTCCGACGCGATCGGGTTCTTCTTGTGCGGCATCGCGGAAGAGCCCTTCTGCCCCTTCCCGAAGGGCTCGGACAGCTCACGGACCTCAGTCCGCTGGCCGTGCCGCACCTCGAGCGCGAAGGCCTCGCAGACGGTGGCCATCACCGCGAGGGTCGCGACCCATTCGCTGATGCCGTCACGGATGACCACCTGGGTCGCGGCGGGAGCCGGGGACAGCCCGAGCCGGTTGGCGACCTCCGTCTCGACGGCCGGGTCGATGTTGGAGTAGGTCCCCACGGCCCCGCTGATCTTCGCCACGGCCACGGCCTCCCGGGCCCGCCGCAGCCGGTCGCGCGAGCGCGCCATGGCGAAGGCGAGGTCAGCCATCCGGTGGCCGAGCGTCGTCGGCTCAGCGTGGATGCCATGCGTACGACCGACCCGGACGGTGTCGCGGTGGGCGAGGCCGAGGTCGCGGAGCCCGGCGACCAGAAGGTCCGCCTTGGCCAGCAGGAGATCCGTGGCCTCGACCAGCTGGACAGCGAGCGCCGTGTCGAGCAGGTCCGAGCTGGTCATGCCGTAGTGGACATAGGCCGCGGCCTCCCGCGGCGTGGTGTTGTCGGCCCACGCCGTCAGGAAGGCGATGACGTCGTGCTGGGTGACTGCCTCCTCGGCCGCGACCGCCTCGGGCGTCGGCGGCAGCGCCGCGCGTACCGGGTCGACACAGTCGGCAGGCACCGTGCCCGCCTCGGCATGCACCTCGAGCACGAGCGTCTCGACGCGGCACCACAGCTCGTACTTGTGGGCCTCACTCCAGACCCGGCCCATCTCCGGCAGGGTGTAACGCTCGATCACGACAGGGCTCCCTGGGGGGTCTCGGGTGAGCAGCACTCTCCCAGACAGCGACCCGCCGCTCAGTGCCGGGCGGCCTTCTCGAAGTCGTCCTTGAAGCGCCACAGCCGGGTCCGCAGCAGCGGGTCCCCCACGGCCAGCACCTGCACAGCGAGCACCGCGGCGTTCATCGCGTTGTCGATGCCGACCGCTGCCACCGGCACCCCCGGTGGCAGCTGGGTGAGCCCCAGCAGCGCGTCCCGCCCGTCGAGGCCACCGCCGGACAGTGGCACGCCGATCACCGGCAGAGTGGTGTGCGCGGCGACGACCCCGGCCAGGGCCGCGGAGCCGGCGGAGCCTGCGATGACGACCTCGACGCCGCGAGGCTCGAGCTCGGCCATCCAGTCGGCCAGCGCGCGGGGGGCGCGGTGGGGGGACAGGACCGTCTCGTCGTAGCTGACCCCGAAGCGGGCGAGCAGCGCCCCTGCCTGCGCCATCGTGTCGTGCTCAGCCGGGGACGCGCAGATCACGGCGACCCGCGAGCCCCGCTCGTCATCGAAGGCCGGAGCGGAGGCGGGCGTCTCAGGGTCGGCCACAGCAGTCCTTAGGTCGGGACGGCGATCTCGCCGAGCGCGGCGCGCTCGGCGATGTCGGACCTGAAGTGTGCGCCCGGCAGCGCGACCTGCGACAGCCCCTCGTAGGCGAGCTCCCGGGCCGCACCGAGGGTGGCCGCGGTGGCCGTGACGGATAGGACGCGGCCCCCCGACGAGACGAGCCCGCCGTCGGCCTCCCGACGGGTCCCGGCGTGCTGGACGGTGACGCCCGCGGGCACCCGGC
>JALYIZ010000133.1 GCA_030775505.1 Actinomycetota bacterium
CGCCACCGCCGACCCCGGCGGCCGCACGGTCGACATCGCGGCGCAGTGCCTGCTCGCCGTGGCGGCCGGGCTGGCGGCGCGCTGAGGGCAGGTGAGTTCACCGGCAGGTGACACCGGTGCCCTACCCTGCGCCCCAGACGACTCTGCCGCGTCCCCCCGGAGGAACCATGCCCGTCCGCCGCCCGCTCGCCGCCGTGCTCACCGCCTCGGCTCTGATCCCCCTCTCCGCCTGCAGCAGTGGAAGTGACAACTCGACCGTCACCCAGGCCAGCCCGACCGGCTCGACATCCGCCGGCGTCCAGGTGCCTGCCGCCATCCGGGCGAAGGGGACGCTGACGGTCGCCGCCGACGCCAGCTACGCCCCCAACGAGTTCTTTGCCGCCGACGGCAAGACGGTCAAGGGGATGGACGCGGACCTCGCGAAGGCGCTGGGCACCCAGCTCGGACTGCGTGTCACGGTGGTCAACGCCGGCTTCGACGCGATCATCCCGGGCCTGGCCAGCGGCAAGTACGACCTGGGGATGTCCTCATTCACCGACACCAAAAAGCGAGAAGCCACGGTCGACTTCGTCACCTACTTCTCCGCCGGGACCTCCTTCTACGGCAAGCCCGGTGGCACGGCTGTCACCGCACTGACCGAGCTGTGCGGCCACACCGTCGCGGTTGAGAAGGGGACCACGCAGCTCGACGACGCCACCGCACAGGGCAAGACCTGCAAGACCGGTGGCAAAAAGGCCGTGACGGTGCAGGTCTATCCCGACCAGAACGGCGCCAACCTCGCGCTGTCCAGCGGGCGGGCCGATGTCGGCATGGCCGACTCGCCGGTGGCCGCCTACGCCGTGAAGCAGTCAAAGGGCGCGTTCGTGGTGTTCGGCCAGCCGTACGGCACTGCCCCTTATGGCATCGCCATCCCCAAGGGCAACGGGCTGGCGCCGGCGATCCTCGACGCCCTGACCAAGCTGATCGCCAACGGCACCTACACCCGGGTCCTCACGACCTGGGGCGTCCAGGCCGGTGCCATTACGACCCCGGTCATCAACGGCGCCACGAGCTGATCCCGCGGTGACCGGTCCCGTCGCCCCGGTCACCGCAGTGCCCGTGCGCCATCCCGGCCGCTGGGTGGCGGCTGCGGCCGTCCTGGTGGTCCTGGCCCAAGTCGTGCATGGGCTCGCGACCAACAAGCGCTTTCTCTGGGGCGTCTACCGGCAGTACCTGTTCACGTCGCCGGTGATCCACGGGGCACTGGTCACGCTTGAGCTCACTGTGCTGGCCATGCTCATCGGCGTCACCCTGGGCGTGCTGCTGGCCGTGATGCGACTGTCGGCCAACCCGCTGGTGGCTGGCGCAGGCTGGCTGTACGTCTACGTGTTCCGGGGCACGCCGCTGTTCGTCCAGATCCTGGCCTGGAACTTCATCGGCGCGCTCTATCCGCACCTGTCCGTGGGGATCCCGTTCGGTCCCGAGCTCGTCGGGGGCAGTGCCAACGCGCTGGTCAGCCAGTTCACCGCGGGGCTGCTCGCCCTCGGCCTCAACGAGGCGGCCTACATGTCCGAGATCGCCCGGGCGGGGATCCTGTCCGTGGACGAGGGCCAGACTGAGGCGGCTGCCGCGCTGGGCATGCGTCGCGGTCTGATCCTGCGTCGCATCGTGCTCCCCCAGGCGATGCGGGTGGTCATCCCGCCCACCGGCAACGAGACCATCTCGATGCTCAAGACCAGCTCGCTGGTCAGCGTCATCGGCGTCGCCGAGCTGCTGTTCGCCGTGCAGGCGGTGTACGCGCGGACCTACGAGACGATTCCGTTGCTCATGGTCGCGATGACCTGGTACCTCGCGCTGACCAGCGTGCTGTCGATCGGGCAGTTCTATCTTGAGCGGCGCTTCGCGCGCGGCGCCTCCCGCTCGCTGCCCGCCACGCCGATCCAGCGACTGCGGCGCCTGGTCTCGGGCGCCCGCCCGTGACCGCCATGCTGCGCGCCGAGGGGGTACGCAAGAAGTTCGGTCGCGTCGAGGTGCTGCGCGGGATCGACCTGGAGCTCGAGGCAGGCCGGGTCATGTGCATCCTCGGGCCGAGCGGGTCAGGCAAGTCCACCTTCCTGCGTTGCGTCAACCACCTGGAGAAGGTCGACGGTGGACGCCTGTCGGTCGACGGACGACTGGTCGGTTACCGGGAAAGTGGCGGGCGGCTCTACGAGCAGTCCGAGAAGGAGGTCGCGAAGGAACGGGCCGACATCGGGATGGTCTTCCAGCAGTTCAACCTGTTCCCGCACATGACGGCCCTGGGCAACATCATGGAGGCACCGCTGCGGGTTCGCGGCGAGCCTCGTGCCGAGGTGCAGACGCGGGCGCTGGAACTGCTGGAGCAGGTGGGACTGGCCCAGAAGGCCGCGGCCTACCCGGCACAACTCTCCGGGGGCCAGAAGCAACGGGTGGCCATCGCCCGGGCGCTGGCGATGCGACCGAAGCTGATGCTGTTCGACGAGCCGACCTCGGCGCTGGACCCGGAGCTCGTCGGCGAGGTCCTTGACGTCATGAAGGCGCTGGCCCACGACGGCATGACGATGGTCGTGGTGACCCACGAGATGGGCTTCGCCCGCGAGGTGGCGGACACCGTGGTGTTCATGGACGAGGGGGTCGTCGTTGAGAGCGGCTCGCCGGACCAGGTGCTCGGCGCACCCTCGCACGAGCGGACGAAGGCGTTCCTGTCGAAGGTCCTGTGACAGGTACTGGCGCGAACGGGGCCGAACCGGCACAATCCCGACACGTTCCACGGACCCAGAGGTCCCCCACAGGAAGGTTGCCATGAAGCGACGCATCATCGCCGCTGTTGCCGTGACCCTGCCCCTGACCGCCGTCCTGGCCACCGCCGCCGCGGGCCCGGCAGCAGCGGACCAGCGCAGGTGCTTCACCCCGCACGTCGGCCCGTTCCCGACCGTCGAGCAGTGCATCTGGCTACCGGACCCGGGCCTGCGCGGGTGAGGCGCGTCGTGCTGGGCGCGCTGACCTGCGGCATCGTGGCCGCCGCCTCGCTGCCCGCCTTGGCGCGTCCACCCGTCCCCCCCGTGGGCGTCGGCCGCGACAGCAAGGGAGGCGTCTGCGTGTACGGGTTCAGCTGGGTGCCGTTCTGTGTGGACGTGCCGCCGGTGACGACCACCAAGTAGCCGCACGAGCCGGCCGGGGCCCTCGGGTCCCGGCCGGTGGCAGGTCAGAGGTCGGGGTGGTCCCAGGCCGGCTTCGGCGCCCAGCCCTGCTCCAGGAAGTCCTCCACCAGCGGCATCTCGGCCTTGACGAACGCCCACGTGTGCCCACCCTGCGGAAGGGACACGGCGGCTGGATGGCCGGCAGTTGCGAGCAGCGCAGCGAAGCGGCGGGTCTCCCCTTTCAGCGTCGGCTCGGTGTCCTGAGCCCCATCGGCGAGGAAGACCCGCAGCCCGCCGAACTCGGCGGCGTGCCGGTCCGGGCTGTTGGCTGCCTCCAGGTCGGGCCGCCTGCCGAAGACGTGCGAGGGGTCGTCGACGTGGAAGTAGCCGGCGAGCGAGGCGACCTGCCCGAAGAGCTCCGGGTGCTTGAGGGCGAGGGTCACGGCCCCGTAGCCGCCCATCGAGAACCCGGCGATCGCGCGGTGCCGTGCGTCCCGCCGGTTGGCGCCCTCGACGGCTTCGATCAGCGGCCCGGTGACGAAGGTCTCGAGCTTGACGTGCCCCTTCACCGAGTCGGCCCACTCGGGGTCGTTGGCGCCGAGGCTGTTGCCGTCAGGGGCGGCCACGACGAAAGGTGCGAGAGCGCCGGACATGAAGGCCTGGTCCAGCGCGTGGGCAAGATCGACCTGGTCGGCGAGGTCGTCGGCGCTGCCCGGCAGCCCGTGCAGGAAGTAGAGAACCGGCAGGGTGGCGCTGTCGGGCACCGCTGGGCGGTACACCCAGATGTGCCGGCGCCCGGCCGCCGCGTCCGGCGCGGGCTGGACGAGGTGCTGCACCGTGCCGGGGTGCGTGGGCACCGCGGTCTGCGGTGCGGCGCTGACCGGGGGCGCGAAGTGCTGCTGGCTGACCGACGCGCGCAGGGGCACCACGCCGCCGACGGCCGCGACCGCGGTGCCGACGCTGATGACCAGCGCCGTCCCCACGGCTACCGGCCCCGCGTTCCTGGTCCTCATGCGCCTGTGTTCGCCCTTCCCCGCCGATTCCCTCCCGGCCCGGCGGCCGTCCTGCCGGCGCCTAGTGTCCCCATCCCTGCGTCAGGAAGCGGACGATGAGCGGCCACTGTGCCGAGACCCAGCTCCAGTCGTGTCCGCCGTCGGTCACCCGGGCGCCCGGGGCGTGCCCTGCGCCGGCGAGCGTCCGCTGGAAGGCCTGCAGCTGGCCGGCGGTGACCGGGTCGTTGTCCTGCGCGGTGTCCAGCAGGAGGACCCGGGTGTGGTCCAGCCAGTGCGGGTGACGGAGTGGGTAGTGCTGGTCCTGCGTGACACTGCTGCCTCCCCAGACCCCTTCCGGGTCGTCGACCCGGAAGTAGCCGGCCAGGCTGACCATCTGACCGTACAGCGAAGGGCGCAGCCCGGCGTTGAACGCCGCGGCGTAGCCGCCCATGGAGAAACCGGCGACGGCCCGGTGCGCGCGGTCCCGGCGCATCGACCCTTCGACTGCCACGAGCACGTCGTGAGTGACGAACGTCTCCAGGCTGTCGGCGTGGTCAGCGGCATTGCCCCACTCGTCGTCGGTGCGCGCGGCCGAGCCGCCGTCGGGGACTGCGACGACGAAAGGCGGCCAGCCCTGCGCGAACAGCCGGTCCAGGATGGACCGCATCCCGCTCCCGAAGGGGTCCTGCGGGCGCCCGTACTGCCCGTGCAGGAGGTAGAGCACGGGCAGCGTGGCCGAGTCGGGGACAGCCGGCCGGTAGACCAGGACGGTGCGGCTGGAGCGTCCGGCGTCGTGGCTGGGCAGGTTCATCACCTGGACCCAACTCGACCGGGCCGGCGTCGGGCTGGGGCTGGGCGTGGGCGACGGGGCTGGGGAGCCGGTCGCCAGCACAGGTCCCGGCGCGGCCCAGGCCGGCGGACCGGCAAGCGTGGGGGCGGCGAGCAGGCCGCCTGTCGCGAGCGACAGCGCCGCCAGGCCCGCGCCGGCGGGGACACGCCAGAGGGAGGTCATGGCATCCTTACTACGAAGCGGTGTGGCACCCATGAGAGCGTGCTACCACGGTGGTGGGGGTCGGAACCCCCTGGACGTCGCCGACGTCACACATCCGGAGACCTCGAGAGGAGAGACGGTTCGTGCTGCCGCTGACCAGCGTCCGGCTGCTCGTCGTGCTCGCTGTTCTCGTCGTCGCCGCGATCGGCGTGGCCATCATGGCGCGACGGCTCACCACGGCCTATCCCACCCTGCTGCGGATCGCCAGCGGGGTGCTGGCGGTCGTGTTCCTCGTGGCCGGCATCGGGGCTGCCGTCAACCGCCACTACGGCCTGTACCGGACCTGGCCGGACCTGCTCGGGACGCACAGCGCCGATCTCGTCTCGGTCCACGGCCGGGGTGGGCTCCAGGCGGCGCTGGCCCCGTTGGCGGCCAACGCCCCGGTGCCGACGCACGGGACGCTGTTCGAGATCAACATCCCGGGGGTCAGGTCGGGCGTGGAGCCCCGGTCGGCCTTCGTCTACCTGCCACCGCAGTATCGGGACCCGCTGTACGCGACCGCGACGTTCCCCGTCGTGGAGGCCTTCCAGGGCAGTCCCGGCCGTCCCAGCGACTGGGTCCGGGGGCTGCACGTCGACCACATCGTGGACGCGGCGATCGCGCGTGGCCTGGTCGCCCCGTCCATCGTGGTGATGCCCGACACCAACGGGGGGCTGGCCCGGTCGCTGGAGTGCGCGGACACCGCGGACGGCAAGAACGACGAGCAGTTCCTGGTCACCGATGTGCGTTCATGGGTCGAGCAGAACCTGCGCGCCCGGCCCGGACGGTGGGCCGGGCTGGGCTACTCCACGGGGGGCTACTGCGCCCTGGACCTGGCCTTGCGCCACCCCGACCAGTTCTACGCCGCCGTCAGCCTCGACGGGTATGCGCACGCGCTGCAGGACCACTACGCGAGGGGGATCTGGCGCTCGGTGACCGACCGACTGGCCCACAGCCCGGACTGGTGGGTGGCCAACTACCCGCCGGAGCTCGTCGACATCTACCTCCTCGCCGGCCTGAGCGACCCGTCGTCGGTGCGTGAGGCGGTGCGGTTCTGGGACGAGCTGGGCCACTACGGGTGGCGCGGGCGCCACAACCGGCTGGTCGTCCAGAAGGGCGGTCGGCACACCTTCCCGGCCTGGGAGGCCGCCCTCGGGCCGGCCATGGAGTGGGCCGTGCCCGGACCCGCGGCCAAGGAGCAGAGGCAGAGCCCGGTCGACGGACAGGCGCTGCTCGCGGCCCTGCCGACCGCGTCCCCTTCAGCCACCCGGTCGTCGGCTCCGTGT
>JALYIZ010000134.1 GCA_030775505.1 Actinomycetota bacterium
GGCTGCCGCCGGCCAGCCGCGCCCGTTCGCGGGCGAGCCGCAGGCCGACGTGGCGGCCCTGGCTGCTGCGGACGGACTCGAGCCGGAACCCGGGCCCGCCGTCGGCGACGACAGCTTCGAGCTCCGGGCGGCCGCTGTCGTGGCGGACCGACACAGTGAGCCGCACATCGACGCCGTCGGCGTG
The DNA here is from genome assembly GCA_030775505.1 of Actinomycetota bacterium. The sequence continues at coordinate 185 of JALYIZ010000134.1, forward strand.
CGTGACGGCGTTGAGCAGCATCTCCTGCAGGAAGCGGTAGAGCGTGGTCGCGACGGGTCCGGGCATGGGCACCGACTCGTCGGGCCAGCTGACCCGGACCGCGACGGCGTAGCGGTGCTCGAGGTCGGCGCACAGGTCCCCCACGGCACGGGCGAGGTCCCCGTCGACGAGCTCGGGGGGCCGGACGCGGGCCATCACCCGGCGGAGCTGCTCCTCGGCGTCGCGGACCGCCTCGACTCCGGGGCTGTTCTGGTGGCCCGGCTCGCTGCGTAGCTGCGCGAGGGCTTGGGACAGGGTCTGGGCGACGGTGTCGTGCAGTTCGGCAGCCAGGTGCGCGCGGGTGCCTTCTTCGGCGCGGACGAGCTCGCCGAACATGGCGGCGGATGCCTGGCTGGCGTGGGAGGCGGTGGCGCGGCTGGCGTCGACGAGCCCTTCGAGGACGGCGGCCCGGCGGCTGACGGCGGCGAACCGCGCTCCGGCGCGGACCAGTTCCCGGCTGACCCGCATCTCCCGCTGGCCGAGGTGGCCGAGCTCACTGCCGAACAGGAACCCGACGAGCGCGGTCAGCAGGGCGCATGACGCGACGAGCGGGAGGGTGGCGACGTCGGTGAGCGCGGTCAGGAGCAGGGCCGCGAGGGCTGGCAGACAGACCAGGACGGCCAGGGGAGCGGCCGCCGCGATCCGGCGTACCGCAGGGGTCACGCCCCTCGTGCCCAGCGTCCGGTGACGACCATCTCGCTGTCCACGCTAGCCGACTCGCCGCGCTGGGTGGGGGTGACGAGTGCGGCGATGAACTCGGCGATGCTCTCTTCCGCGTCCCGCAGGTCGTCGGCGAGGGCCGCTCGGACCGGGGCGGCGGTCGCCATGGAGGACACCGACTCGAGCCGCTGACGGACGGCCCGGATGTTGCTGAGCGCCTCGGCGACCTCGGCGCCCTGGGCTCCGAGCCCGGCGACGGTGCGCCGGAGGTCCAGGCTGCGGTCGGCCTGCGTGGGCTGTTGGTCGAGCCAGGCCGCGGCGGACTCGGCGAGCGTGTCGAGCAGGGCGAGGTCGGGGGCGTGGAACGGCTCCTGGTCCTCGTCCCGCCAGACGCTGAGCAGCGCGCGGGGGCTGTCGCCGCTGCCGATGACGACGCCGGCCCAGTAGTCATGGGAGGTGCTGCCGGGGGCGGCGAGGACCTCGGCGGCCCAGCCTTCGGTCAGCTGGTGCGCCGGCATGTGTCCGCGGTCGATGTGGCCGTGGTCGTCGGTGGTGCGGAGCAGCCGCCCGCCGGTGAGCAGGACGAGCTCGACCTTGCCTGCCGCGAGCACCTCACGGGCGGTCCGGGTCAGCAGCGCGCCTGTCTCCTCGCTGGAGCGGCCGTAGAGCGCTGTGGCCTGGTTGGCCAGGACGCGCTGGACGGCGGTGCGCGCCCGGCGGCGGCCGGACTGCTCCTGCGACCAGACGATCAGCAGGACGGGGGCGGCGAACGCCGGCAGCAGGCCGGGCTCGTTGCCGATGACGTGTGCGGCGAGCAGGCCGATCGAGGTGGCTGCGCTGACATGCAGGAACCAGGACGCTCCGGGGCCGTGCAGCCCGTCGCTGGGTCGGCCCGTCGCGACGCGAAGGACGAGCCGAACGAGGGCCTCGTTGGCCAGCGCGAAGACCATGATCGCGACGACGACGCCGAGCTGTCCGCCGACGAGCTGGGCGCAGCGGTTGGCGATGGCGGCCGCGGCACCGAACTGGGCGACGTTGAACGCGAGCTTGTAGATCGGCATCCGACGTCGGGTCTGCGCCAACAGCACCCCGAGCGCGACGCCGACGACGACAGCCCGGCCGGTGCCCATCGCGAGGGCCGCGACGACGGGGCCTTCGGTCAGGGTGAACGACTGCCGCTCGCCGTCGCGGCCGACGTGCACGGGACGGAGCTCGGTGATGGCGACCGCGAGCGCGAGGCAGAGCATCCCGAGGAGGCTGGGGCTGGGGTTGGCACCGTCCAGGGTGACGCCAACGCCGACGCTGGCGATCAGGACGGTGAGGAGGGTGACGCGCCCGGTTACCGAGAGCCGGGTGGGCGCGAGGGGCAGCGCCGTCACCACTCGACCGAGGACCACGAGCTGGCTGACCAGCTGCTGGCGGACCACGACGATGCCGACCAGGACGAGGCCGACCAGCTGCTCGCCGACCAGGAGGAGGCGGACCAGCTGCTCGCCGACCAGGAGGAGGCGGACCAGCTGCTCGCCGACCAGGAGGAGGCTGAGGTCGACGGGTCGCCCGCCGAGTCACTTGAGCTGCCCGCGCCGCCGGCACCGCTGGAGGCGTTGTCCGAGGCGAGCGACACCGAGCTCGGGATCGTGATGAGGCCGGCTCCGGCCGCGTCGTTCAGGGGCTGGGCCGCCTTCGCGAAGCTGACGCGAACGTCATCGGGGCTCAGGCCGCTGTGCTTGCTGAGGAAGACCGCGACAGCGCCAGCCGTCAGCGCGGTGGCCTGGCTGGTGCCCGACCCGCGGTACAGGCCGTGGCCGGCCGCAGCCGACCGGTGGGCGAGGGCGATCGCCGACTTCGGGGGGAGCATCGACAGGATCGAGACGCCGGGGGCGACGAGGTCCGGGCGCAGCAGGCGCTGCACGACCGCGTGGCCGCTGAAGGGCGCCGTGAACGGGTCGTTGAGCGTGTTGGCCGCGCCGACCGTCATCAGGTAGGGGTCCTGACCGGGGTCCCCGACCGTGGTCGGGTCGTTTCCGGCGGAGACCACGACGACGACGCCGGCGTTGCGCACCGCGTCAGCGCCTTCGGTCAGAGGGTCGCGACCGAACGCGTCCTGGGGGCGGGTGGCCGACAGGGACAGGGAGAGTACCTGCACCTGGCCGGCGTTCTTGGCGACCCAGTCCATGCCGGACAGCACGTTCGACAGGTTGGTGCTTCCGTCCGACGCGGCGACCTTGACGTCCACGACCGTGGCCGCGGGGGCGACGCCGACGGGGTGCTCGTTGACCTGGCTGCCGGCGATCAGGTCGGCCATGAAGGTCCCGTGGCCGTAGCCGTCACGGGTGCCGCTGGTGTCCCCGGAGTAGTTGGGACCGCTCACGAGGTTGCCGTTCGAGCGGCTGAGCGCGGCAGTGTCGGCGACCCCGGTGTCGAGCAGCGCGACCCCGATTCCGGCTCCCGCCTTCTTCTTGCCCGCTCCGCCACCGATCCCCGCTGGGCCGTACACGCCGCCGGAGCTCGGCGAGTCATCGCCTGTGACGTGCAGCGCTCGGTCGGGGCTCACCCCGACGACGCCCGGCAGCGAGATCAGCCAGGAAACGGCGCCGACAGGTGCCTGAACGACCAGGGCGTGGACGGCGTCGAGGCGCTGCCGCACAACCACCACGGGCGGCAGGGCCGTCACGTTGAAGCCGGGGGCCACCGCGAGGACGTATCGGGCCGTCGGGACGGACGGTCTGCTCGCGGCTGTCGCGGCGGGCGCCGCGATCGCGAGTGCGGCCAACGCAGCCAGGCTGCTGCGTAACGCCGTGCGGCTCATGCGGTCTCCCCCTCGCGCGCAGCACGGACTGCTGCCCGGTGCAAGCATCGTCAAAGAGTGACTCTTGGCCCAGAGCCGCACGGAGCGACTTCAACTACGCCGTTCGGGCCAAAGTGGCTAGCCCCCGCAGCCCGTCAGTCCCGTGTTCAGTGTGTCGATGCACCAGGCAGCGGGCCAGGGGGAGGCCGCCTTCGACCCGTCGCGCGACTTTCATCCGTGTGTCTCGTTGAAGGAATGCCCGCCCGGAGCCGATGCCGTGAAGGTGCGGTTTCGCTCGGGAGCCGCCCGAACTCTGGTCGCAATGGGGAAGGTGAGGCGAGCCCGTGACCTGGCTTGCGCGCTGCCGGGGCCAAATCCAGGTGGTCGTTGACGTCCTCGCGTGGCTGGTCGCCATCTTCTTGGCGAATGCGTTCCGCTATGACTTCGATGGCAAACAGCTCCTGACTGCTCCGCTGCTGAGCTGGTCTCTCGGGGCGGCACTCCTTCAGCTCGGGGTTGGCGTCGGCTGTCACCTCTACCGGGGCCGCTATCGGTTTGGCTCCTTCGAGGAGGTGGAGGGGGTCATCGTCGCGGTCGGCATGACGACGACGGTCTTTCTCGCTGTGAACGTCGCTCTGCCCTCACTGCCTCGGACGGTCCCCATCGCCGCCGGCGTTCTCGCGTTCGTCCTGATGGTGGGTGCCCGGAGCATGTGGCGCCTGTTCCTCAATCGGCGCCGGACGGCGACCTCGGACTCCGTGCGACTGCTGCTCTTCGGCGCGGGCGAGGGCGCCGAGCAGGCGCTCAGCGCCATTCGCCACGACCCCACGGGCCGCTACCTCGCCGTGGGCTTGCTCGACGACGATCCTCGTAAGCGCAATCTCCGCTTGCGCGGTGTTCCCGTGTTGGGCACGCGGCGGGACCTGGAGCGGGTCGCCGCGAAGACAGGGGCCAGAACGTTGCTCCTTGCCGTCCCCAGCGCCGATGCCAGTCTCGTACGCGACCTTTCCGACCTCGCCGCGATCGCGGGACTTGAGGTGAAGATCCTTCCCACGGTGCGGGATCTGCTCGACGGACGCGTGGGAGTGGGCGACATTCGCGACGTCAACCTGTCAGACATTCTCGGGCGCCGACAGATCGACCTGGATGTCGCCAGCATCGCGGGCTACCTGACCGGCAAGCGGGTCTTGGTCACGGGAGCCGGAGGTTCGATCGGGTCCGAGTTGTGCCACCAGATCTCCCTTTTTGCGCCCGCTGAGTTGATCATGCTGGACCGGGACGAGTCAGCCCTCCACGCCGTGCAGTTGGCACTGAACGGAAGAGCGATGCTGGACGGCGACGATCTCGTCCTCGCCGACATTCGGGACATCGAGCACCTTCAGCGAATCTTCCAGAAGCGCCGCCCCCAGGTGGTTTTTCACGCCGCTGCACTGAAGCACCTCACCTTGCTCGAACGCTTTCCCGGCGAATCCGTGAAAAGCAACGTTTGGGGGACGCTGTCGGTACTGGAAGCCGCCAGGGACGCCGGCGTCGAGCATTTCGTCAACATTTCGACGGACAAGGCAGCGGATCCGACAAGTGTGCTGGGCTACTCCAAGCGGATCGCTGAGCGGCTGACCGCTCACGTGGCCCAGGAGGCCAGCGGGTGCTTCTTGTCTGTCCGTTTCGGCAACGTGCTCGGCAGCCGAGGGTCAGTCCTGACCGCCTTTTCCTCCCAGGTACAGGCAGGCGGCCCCTTGACGGTGACGCACCCAGACGTGACCCGCTACTTCATGACGGTGAGCGAGGCGGTTCAGCTGGTCGTGCAGGCCGGCGCGGCTGCGTCCACAGGCGACGTCTTCGTGCTCGATATGGGGCGCCCGGTGCGCATCGCCGACGTGGCCCGTCGGATGGCCGAGTCTGCCCCCCGACCTGTCGAAATCGTCTACACCGGACTTCGCCCGGGCGAAAAGCTCCACGAGGATCTTCTCGGCCGTGACGAAGCGGACGAGCGACCCTGGCACCCCTTGATTTCCCAGGTTGCGGTCCCCGCGATTCGGCCGCTCCAGGCCCTAGAGCTCGACCCCTGGTTACCCTCGAAAGATGTTGTCGTCGCTCTCCGCGACCTTGCCTACTCACCCACAAGGGACGACGACAGGCATGGCGCTGAGGACTTGGTGTCCAGTCCTCAGATTGCTCAGGGCTCAATGAGCTAAACCAGGTCACCACGCTGTCCCCTCACTCGGGCGCCACAGCGGGCCAGGGAAGCTTGTGGGATGCGATCGGCTTACGGCACGCAACTGGTTGCCGCACGTCTAGCCCGTGCACGCCTTATGCGGGCTGCATGACATTCGTCCCGACACAAGTAGGGGCTTGATCCCGTCGGGCGCGGCTCATCGTTCCTTTCAGTTCGAGGCGAACCTTCGTGCGGCTGGTCACGTGCGTGCGCGGACGAGGCAGGAGCGGGTCGCCGTCATAACCTTGGATGACCTACTGACGCCACCTCGTTTTCGATGGAGGCATCGATGAGGTTCGCACGCCCAGCACGTTTGTGCGCACGGCCTCAATTGGAAAGAATTCGCACGAGGGAACCTGCTTGAGGGTCGAGTCCTCGGTCGTGGTGTGTGAAGCCGTCACCAGGTGATCCGGTGTTGGCAGGTTAGGCGCTGATTGCTGCTGCGGCCAGGGGCTCGGTCACCTCCCCGGTGGTGCTGTCCGGGACGAGGCT
>JALYIZ010000135.1 GCA_030775505.1 Actinomycetota bacterium
GCTGCGGCGAGTGCGGCCTGGTCGTCGCGAAGTGGCTGGGCCAATGCCCCGAGTGCCAGGCCTGGGGCAGCATCGTCGAGGCCGGCGGCACCCGCATCGCGCTCGTCCCCTCCCAGGTGAGCGCACCGGCTCGGCCCATCGACCGGGTCGACGTCGAGGTTGCCGTCTCGCGGCCGACCGGGGTCGACGAGCTCGACCGGGTCCTCGGTGGCGGCCTCGTCGACGGAGCGGTCGTCCTGCTCGCGGGGGAGCCCGGCGTCGGCAAGTCCACGCTCCTCCTCGAGGTGGCAGCTCGGTCGGCCCGCGAAGGCTGGCCGACGCTCTACGTCTCCGGTGAGGAGTCCGCTTCGCAGGTCCGTCTGCGGGCCGGCCGCACCGGTGGGCTGGACCCGCATCTGTGGCTGGCTGCCGAGACCGACCTCGGAGCCGTCCTCACCCACATCGACCAGGTCAAGCCCGGGCTGCTCGTCGTCGACAGCGTGCAGACGATCGCGTCCGCCCAGGTCGACGGGCCCGCCGGGGGCGTCACGCAGGTGCGCGCCGTGACCGCCGCCCTGGTCGGTGTCGCGAAGGAGCGTGGCATCCCGACGCTGCTGGTGGGCCACGTGACCAAGGACGGCAGCATCGCTGGCCCCAGAACGCTCGAGCACCTCGTCGACGTGGTCCTGCAGTTCGAAGGTGAGCGCCACTCGACGCTGCGGATGGTGCGGGCGGTGAAGAACCGCTTCGGGCCCGCGGACGAGGTCGGGTGCTTCACGCTGACCGACACCGGGATCCTGGGTCTGGCCGACCCCTCGGGATTGTTCCTGTCGCACCGGCGCGACCCGGTCCCGGGGACCTGTGTCACCGTGGCGATCGAGGGACGCCGCCCCCTGATCGCGGAGGTACAGGCGCTCGTCGCGGCGGCGGGAGACGGCCCGCCGCGGCGGGCCGTCTCGGGGCTCGACGCCTCCCGGGTTGCCATGATCCTGGCCGTCGTCGAGCGACGCGGCATGGTGCAGATCGGCCGGTCCGACGTCTACACCGCGACGGTGGGGGGCATGCGGCTGGCTGAGCCGGCGACCGACCTCGCCGTGGCGTTCGCGGTGATCGGGGCGTGCTCCGACCGGGCGCTGCCCGCCGACGTGGTCGCGATGGGCGAGCTCGGGCTCGCCGGGGACGTGCGCCCCGCACCAGGCATCTCCCGCCGACTGGCTGAGGCACACCGGCTCGGGTTCCGGCGGGCCATCGTTCCCGCCGGTTCGGGTGACGCGCCGCTGGGGATGCGCGTCACGGAGGTCCATGACATCCGCGGTGCGGTGGCGGCGTTCAGCCACCTGGCCGGTTCCCGGCTCGTGCCGTGATCGACTCGTCCCCCCCGTCTCCCTAGACTCGCGACCACACGGCTGACCAGCAGCCGCCGGAGGAGTCGGGGACACGGTGGCCGCCGCAACGACGACCGAGGACCTGCTACGCAGCACCCTCGTCGCGGTAGCGCCAGGGACCGCCCTTCGCGACGGGCTCGAGCGCATCCTGCGAGGCAACACCGGCGCGCTGATCGTCCTCGGACACGACAAGTCCGTGGAGGCTCTGTGCACCGGCGGCTTCTCGCTGACCGACGTCGAGTTCTCCGCCACCCGACTGCGCGAGCTGTCGAAAATGGACGGGGCCGTCGTCGTCACCAGCGACCTGTCCCGCATCGTCCGGGCGGGCGTGCAGCTCGTCCCCGACCCGGACATTCCCACCGAGGAGACGGGTACGCGCCACCGCACCGCTGAGCGGGTGGCCAAGCAGACCCGCTTCCCGGTGATCAGCGTCAGCCAGTCGATGCGGATCATCGCTCTCTACGTCGACGGTCGCCGCTACGTCCTCGACGACTCCGCCGCGATCCTGTCCAGGGCCAACCAGGCACTCGCGACTCTGGAGCGCTACAAGCTTCGCCTGGATGAGGTCGCCGGGACCCTGTCGGCCCTGGAGATCGAGGACCTGGTCACCGTCCGGGACGCGATGGCCGTCAGCCAGCGGCTCGAGATGGTCCGGCGGATCGCCACCGAGATCGAGGGATACGTCGTCGAGCTCGGCAGCGATGGGCGGCTGCTCATCCTCCAGCTCGACGAGCTCATGGCCGGCGTCGAGGGCGAGCGCGAGCTCGTGGTCCGCGACTACCTGATGTCGGGCACCGGACGCCGTGCCCGCAAGGTCGAGGACGCGCTCGCCGAGCTCGACGGGCTCTCCCCGACCGACCTGCTCGACCTGTCCACCATCGCCAAGGCCGTCGGGTTCCCGGCCGGGCTCGACGCTTTGGAGTCCGCGGTCAGCCCCCGCGGGTACCGGCTGCTTGCCAAGGTCCCGCGGCTGCCCCGGCTCGTGGTGGATCGACTGGTCGAACACTTCGGCGGCCTCCAGAAGCTGCTGTCGGCGAGCATCGACGACCTGCAGGCCGTGGAGGGCGTCGGCGAGACCCGGGCGCGCAGCGTGCGGGAAGGGCTGTCCCGCCTGGCGGAGTCCTCGCTGCTCGAGCGCTACGTCTGAGCCTCTCTCGACCCACGTCTCGGGGGGGGCGCCGCACTCCCGCCCGAGCCGGCCCACCTGGCTACCTACCGACTTTGGGACACTTTTGGCCGCGTGAGCGGACACTTCTCCTCGTTAGCGGCCCCTGCGCCGCCGTGGGCCGTCCGGGCAGGGACCCGTCAGGTCACCCGGGACTCTCAGGTAGCGGCCGGGACGCCTTTGCGTGCCGCGGCGACCATCTGCTCAAGGTCCACGAGGAACACCGGTCCGGTGCTGCCCCGCAGGACTTCCACCACGTAGGCGGGCAGGACCCCGTCCTCCGTCGCTGCACCCGCCGCCGGAAGCTCGTCGCGGGACACCACAGCCTTGACCCGGTCCACAGCGACCCCGACGGTCCCGCCGTCCACGCTGTCACCCCGCTCCAGGACGAGGACGTCCCCACGGTCGTCGGGACCAGCCCCGATGCGGAGGTCCAACACGGGGAGCGCGGTACCGCGCAGGTCCAGCACCCCTGCCAGCGGAGGCTCCATCCCCGGCATGTCGGCCAGCCCCTGCAAGCGCACGACCTCGCGGACCGCCGACAACGGGGTCGCGTACTCGCGGGACCCCAGCCGGAAGGTGACCAGACCACTCACCGGACCTCCCCCGCCAACTGACCCTCGAGTTGCGCGCACAGCTGTGCCAGCTCCCGCACGCTACGCCCGCCGAGCTCGGTCGCGGTCGCATCGGTGGGTTGGCGGCCGAGCGTGTCCGCGGCAGCCCGGTACTCGCGGGCCGCCGCAGCAGGATCCTCCAGCCGGGCCAGCACGCCCGCCAGCAGGAAGTGGGCCAGCCCGGAGGAAGGATCGAGGTACACCGACTTGCGCAGGTCCACGAGGGCGTCGGCATCCCGGCTCAGGTTCACCATCGCCAGCCCACGCAGATAGTGCGCCTCCGCCCGCATCGGATCCTTGGCAACCATCGCTGCCGCCAGCTCCGCGGCGTGCTCGTAGGCACCCTCAGCCAACGCCGCGCGCACCGCCGGCAGGGCATCGACGGACGCGTCGACCGCCACCGGGGCGGCACCGAACAGCGGGGTGCGGGCCGGTTCCCGGGTCAGGGGCAGCCGCCGGGGCTTGGTGAGCACCTCGATGATCGCGCTTCCCCGGCGCGGTCCCTGCCGACGCTCCAGCCCGGGCGGCGGCGGCCCCTCGTCGGCCGTGCGGCGGTCCGGCAGGACCCTCCGGCGCTCCTCGCCTGGCTCGACCCGGCGGTAGACGAAGGCGGAGGAGTCGCCCGTCCCCAGGGCCACGAGCCGGAAGTCGTCACTGACCTGCCACAGGGTCTCGGAGTGGCCGAGAAACAGGTAGCCGCCGTCCCGCAGACACGCATGCAGGCGCTGCATGAGAGAACGGGTGGTGTCCCGGCTGAAGTAGATCGTGACGTTGCGGCACAGGATCAGGTCGACGCGGTCCTCGGCGCCGAAGGGAGGCTGCTCAGTGACGAGGTTGTGGTGACGTAGCTCGACGAGGTCGCGCACGTCCTGGCGGACCTCATAGGTACCGCCCGGATGGGGGACGAAGAACGTGTCCAGCTCCTCCGGCGTGGCCATCTGCACGGCCCGGGCCCCGTACACGGCCAAGCGAGCCTGCTCCAGCGCTCGCTCGGACACATCGGTCGCGACGACCTTGACGTCCCACCCGGCCGTGGACGGCAGCAGCTCCCGGATCATCATCGCAACGGAGTAGGGCTCCTCCCCGGTCGAGCAGCCCGCGCTCCAGACCCGCAACCGCTTGCCGTTCGTCGCCGCGTGACGGACCAGCTCGGGCAGCACGTGGGTGCGCAGCGCCCTGATCTGGGGGGGGTTCCGGAAGAAGTGCGTCTCCTGGATCGTCACCTCGTCGAGGAGCCGCTGCCGCTCAGCGGGATCGCGGCTGACGGTGTCCAGGTAGGCGGCCACCGACCGCGATCCGGTCTCCTCGATGCGCGCACCCAGTGAGTAGCCAAGCGACTCGCGCCGCGACTCGTCGAAGGCAAGACCCGCCGCCCGCGCCAGCAACGTCCTGACCGTCGCGAACTCGTCGTCGCTGAGGGTGGCCTTCACCGGCCCACCAGCTGCAACAGCGCGGGACCGATCTCGGTGACCGGGAGTTGGCGTTCAACCGCGTGAAGAGCCTCCGCCGCGGCAGGCATCCCGTAGACCGCGCTCGTCGCCTCGTCCTGCCCCAGGGTCATCGCCCCCCGGCCACGCATCTCGAGCAGGCCCGCAGCACCATCGCGGCCCATGCCGGTGAGGAGCACCCCGACCGCATCCGGGCCCATGGTGTCGGCGACGCTCCGGAACGTCGCGTCGATCCCGGGAACGTGGAACTGGCCGGGCTCGGGTGGTACGCACAGAACCCGCAGCCGGGCGTCCGCGACCAGCAGGTTGCCGCCGCTCGGCGCGATCGTGATGGTCCCGGGCTGCAGACGTCGGCCGCTGACGCCCACGCTCACGGGCAGGGGCAGCAGCTGGTCGAGCCAGCTCACGAGTCCCGGGATGAACCCCTCAGCCATGTGCTGCACGATGAGGACGGCTTGGTCGAGGTCGGGCGGCAGGGAGCCGAGAACGGTGACGAGCGCCTGAGGTCCGCCGGTCGACGCCCCGATGACGATGAGGCGGACCCCCTCGAGGGGTTCCAGCGGGGGGAGGGAGCGGCGACGCGGCGCGGGGGCGGCCGGCGGTGGAGGGGCCACCGGCTCCGGTGCCGTGCCCCGCGCTGCAGCCACCGCGAGGGCCGGGGCCATCCCCTGGCTGCGCAGGCGCCCGCGTGGGTGGGTGATGACACGGATCCTCGCCGCCACCCGAAGCTTGCGCCGCAGCTGCCGTGCGTAATCCTCCAGTGGCCCGGTGTCCTCAGGTCCGGGCTTGGCCAGGATGTCGACGGCCCCCGCTGCCAGCGCCTCGAGCGCATTGGCACCGTTGGCCCCGTCCGCGAACGCGCTGTACACAAGGATCGGTGTCGGACTCGACGCCATGATGCGTTCGATGGCCTCGATGCCGCTCATGACGGGAAGGTCGAGGTCCATGAGCACGGCCGACGGGCGGAGGCGTTCGACCAGCGCGACGGCCTCCTTGCCGTTGCGGGCCTCCCCCACGACGGTGAAGTCGGCCTCCGCCTCGATCGCCTGACGCAGGAACCGGCGCTGCACGGTCGAGTCATCGACCACGACGACGGTCAGCTTGGGAGCCGCCGGGGCCGGGTCCTGCTTGGCGTCGGTGGAATCAGCGGCCACGGCGGCACCACCTGGCCGCCGGACCCGCCGATGCGCCGAGTGCCGGCAGGACCTGCTGGTCGGTCACCCTGCGCACCCCTGCCGCTGCTCCGCTGTGTGGATCGTGTCTCGACCCCCTCTCGCGATCCCTTGAGCGGGCAGGCGGGGGCGGATGTGTCCAACTAGGCGACATGGAAGGTCGCGCCGAGCTGTCTCAGCGTCCCGACCTGTGCCGTGAGCCGATAAGTGCCCGGTTGCACGGCAGCTTTCGGTCCCGAACAGCCAGGCGCCGACCGGTGCCCCGCCCAGGTGACGCGTACGGCCCGCTGGTCCCCCGGACGCAGGGTCGTGAGCTCCTGGGGCCCGCCGGGAGCGCAGTCCTGGCTGGACCAGATGCGGTCCGAGCCCGACGTGACGATCAGCTCGACGGCGCCCGGCCCGACCGCCCGGCGGCAGACGGCCTGGCTGGCGTTCTTGATCGTGACCGTGAGGACCGGGGCGGAGCCGATCGCGTAGGTCGCGGCGTCGGTCGTGGGCGTGACCAGCAGGTCGCCGTCGGCGCACAGCGGCGCCGGCCCCGCATCCGTAGCGG
>JALYIZ010000136.1 GCA_030775505.1 Actinomycetota bacterium
GGCCAGGGCCGGGTCCACCGCGGCGCGCAGCCCGCCGCTGACCTGGCCATCCGCACCGACGCGGCGACGCTGGCCGGGATCGTGTCCGGGGTCCTCTCCGGCACCGAGGAGTTCCTCGCCGGACGGCTGACGGTCCGAGGGGACCTCTCGCTGTCCCTGCAGCTCGACGGGCTGTGGCGCGACGAAGCCTGTCCGGACTCCTTTCCGCGGGCCGCCGTGACGGTGGCCATGGGTGTGCGCACCACCTACCTGGAGGCGGGACCGCCGGACGCCCCTCCCGTCGTCCTCCTGCACGGTCTGGGAGCGACCAACGCCTCCCTGCTTCCCACCCTCGTCGAGCTGGCCCGCGACCACCGCGTGCTCGCGCCCGACCTCCCGGGTCATGGGAGCAGCGCTGCCCCTGCCGCCCCCTACAGCCCCGCCTGGTTCGCCGCCTGGACCGACGCGTTCCAAACGGTGACGCGCACCCGGGGAGCCGTCCTGGTCGGCAACTCCCTCGGTGGCCGGGTGGCGCTCGAGGCCGGCCTGAGCCACCCGAAGTCCATCCGGGCACTGGTCCTGATCGCCCCCTCTCCCGCCTTCCGACGGCTGCGCCAGCTCGTCCCGGTGGTCAGGCTGACCCGCCCTGAGCTGGCCCGCCTGCCGATGGTGCTTCCGCACCGGCTGGTCGTGGAGGCCGTGCGCACGATGTTCAGCAACCCGGACCGACTCCCCCGGGCCTGGTACGACGCGGCCGCGGACGAGTCGCAGCGGGTCATGCGGTCCCGTGCGCACCGGGTCGCGTTCTTCGCCTGTGCGCGGCAGATCTACCTCGAGGAGGCCTACGGCCGGACCGGGTTCTGGGACCGGCTGCCCGGCCTGCTGCCACCGGCGCTGTTCGTCTGGGGCGAACGGGACCGGCTCGTGCCCGCCTCCTTCGCCCGGCACGTGGCGGATGCGCTGCCCGGCGCGTCATCGGTGGTGCTGCCCGACTGTGGGCACGTGCCGCAGTTCGAGCTGCCGGAGCGCACGCACGAGGTGATCCGGGGCTTCCTCGACGGACTATGAGCCTCAGCTCACCCGGACCGGTGGGGCCCCTACGGAGTGCACGGCGGCGGCGACCACGGGGGCGAACGCGAGGACCAGCAGCTGGTCCTGCTCGGAGAAGGCCCCCACCTCGGTGGAGTCGATCTGCAACACCCCGACGATCCGCCCTGCGGCGACCAGCGGGACGCCGTAGTAGCTGCGCACACCGCCCGAGGTGCTGGTCGACCGGCGAGAAGCGCTCACGGCAGGTGCCACGCTGATGTCCGGCAGGTACATCGGGTCACCGGTGAGGGCGATGGTGCCCGAGACGCCCTGGCCTACCGGGACGCGGCTGCCCAGCGCCTCGGGGGTCGCAGGGGGATCGGTGGCCACCAACCGGATGTCGGCACCGTCCCGCAGCTGGATCGACCCACCTGTGAACGCGACCAGCGAGCGGAGACTCCGGAAGCACTGGTCGAGGATGTCGTCGACGTCCACACAGGCGGTGAGGGCCAGCGCGGCGTCCAGCAGCAACCGGTACCGCCGCGCCGGGGCGTAGTCCGCGCCCCGCGGCGACAGCTCCGGCGACACGCGCGGTGCGGGTACCCCCAGGGCCCCGCCGGTAGCCAGCACGGCATGGACCGCCTGGGCCGACATCGGCCGCGCCAGCGCGTAGCCCTGCGCCGAGTCGCATCCCAGGCCGCGCAGGACGTCGATCTGCTCCTGTGTCTCAGCGCCCTCGGCCACGACCCGCATGCCGAAGGTGTGGGCCATCGCGACCACCCCGCCGACGATGGCAGCGCTACCGGCCTCCTGGCCCACCCCGATGACGAACGAGCGGTCCACCTTAACGACGTCGACGGGGAACTGGGCGAGGTAGGTCAGCGACGCGTGCCCGGTCCCGAAGTCGTCAATGGCGAGCAGGACACCGACGTCCCGCAGGGCACGCAGCGACTCGACCAGTGAGTCGACGTCGCCCACGAGGGCCGTCTCCGTCACCTCCAGGCACAACCGGCCCGGGTCCACGCCGCTGTCGGTCAGCAACGAGTGGACCAGGCCGGGAAAAGCCGGATCGGCCAGCTGCCGGATCGAGACGTTGACCGCCAGCGAGACCGAGGGGCTGTGTGGAGGGACGGGCCAGCTGGCGAGGTCGGTCAGGGCCCGGCGCATCACAGCGGTCCCGAGCTCGACGACAAGGTCGCTCTGCTCTGCCAGCGCGATGAACTCCGTCGGGCAGACGGTCGGGCGGCCTGGCGAGCGCCATCGCGCCAGCGCCTCGAGGCCGGTGATCCGGCCCGTCGTCAGGTCGACCACCGGCTGGTACTCCACGTCGAGGCCGCCACCGCGCACGGCGTCGCGAAGGTCGACCTCGAGCTCGTGAGTCCGGACCGCAGCCGCGCGCAGTTCCGGCGTGAACACCACGACGCGTGCACCGCCGGCGGCCTTGGCCCGGTACATGGCGGTGTCGGCGTCGCGGACGAGGGTGTCGGGTGTCGCGGAGGCGTCGGCCACGGCGACCCCCAGGCTGGCCCGTACCGTCTCGCTGCCGGTGGGCAGCAGGAAGGGTGGTTCGAGGGCAAGCAGCAGGCGGGTGGCCAGCCCCAGCGCCTCGCTCTCGCCGCTCGCGTCGTGGCACAGGACCACGAACTCGTCGCCCCCCAGCCGGGCGACCAGGTCGCCGGGGCGCACGGCTGCGGAGAGCCTCGCTCCGACGGCGACCAACAGCTGGTCTCCAGCGGCGTGGCCGAGCCCGTCGTTGACGATCTTGAACCGGTCGAGGTCGAGGAACAGCACGGCCACCGGTTCGCGCCGCTCGAGCGCCTGCGCCAACCGGCTGGCCAGCAGCGTCCGGTTGGGCAGACCGGTCAGCGCGTCGTGGGTGGCCTGGTGGGACAGCTGGGCCTCTGCCCAACGCCGCTCCGTGACGTTCTCGACCTGCAGGACCACCTGCGCCGGTACACCCGACGAGCCGGCCAGCCAGGACGCCGCGACCAGTCCCCACCGACGCCCGCCGTCAGGACGTTCAAGCTGGACCTCGAGCCGGAAACCGCGGTGCGAGACGCCCAGGCCTGCCAGGGCACGGCGCAGCGGCTCCCGCTCCGCCGACACCGCCCGTGTGGCGAAAACCTGCCCTACGACGTCGCCCTCGTCGACGCCGAGCAGCGCGCAGATCGCGTGGTTGGCCTGCACCACCGTGCCCTGGTCGTCGAGCAGCACCATGCCGAGCGAGGCGTGTTCGAAGGCGGTCCGGAACTGCTCCTGGGCCTGGCGCAGCCGCGCGGACCCCCGTCGCACGGTCGCTCCGATCAACACGGCGGGCAGAGTGAAGATGCCCACCAGGGCCCAGGTCGCCGCGACACCCAGACCGCTGCCCGTCGCTGTCGCCTGGGGCCACACGGTGGCGATGAGCCCCACGGGCACGGCCGTGGCGAGGGCTCCGCGCCACCCCCAGCGCGACGGGCCGACCAGCAGGACGAAGATGCCGTAGAACGTGCCCGCCGCCGGGTTGGTGTGGAAGCTGAGCTGGTAGGCGGCGTAGATCGCGACGTCTGCGACGACCGCCACCCTGGCCAGACGGGCGGTGGCCTCCCGGCCGAGCCAGGCCGCGGGGTAGGCCAGCAGGAGCAGCATCGTTCCTGCGAGGAGCTGGAACCAGACGGCGGCGGCGGTGCCTGCCGGTGGTCCGACGAGGAGCGCGGCCGCGCCGGTAAGGAGGAGCGAGGCCCGTACCAGGAGCAGGATCGCTTCGGTTCGGGCCGGCCGTGACTCCGAGCCCACCCCGCCCGCCCGGGAGTGGAGGTGGGGACGCAACGAGCCCATGGCCACTCCTCACGTGCGTTCTCCGGGCGACCCCTGTGCTCTAGAACCTAGGCAGAGCGGGCAGAACGGACATGACCACAACGGACCGCACCGGGCCTAGTCAGTTTGCGCCATCCCCACAGCGCAGCCGGCTCAGTGGGGCCGCAGCTGTCGGTGCAGCTTCTCGCCCAGCGAACGGGTCTCCCTCCGGTTGATCTCGGCTCCGGCCAACGCCCCGGCAAGGAAGGGGGCCAGTGTGCTCAGGTTGCGCCCGAGACGACGCACAAGCCGTGAGCGAAGCTGCTGCCGGGCCGCGGCGCCCAGGACGCCGGCCATCGCCGAACTGCCCGAGCCGCTGGTGTCGATTCCGCGGCGGGAGGCCCAGGAAGCCAGGTAGGCCGCCGCGACCTGCCCCCGGGTCCCGCGCGGGGCGCGACCGAAGACGACGTGCAGCTCCGCGACAAGTTTGAGCTCCACGGCCACGACAGCCACGGTCTCGGCCACGAGCTGCGCGGGGGTTGCCAGCAGCGTCGGAGGGGCCAGCAGTTCGGCGGACGCCACTGCGCCTCCGACGGCTCCGATCGCGGCGGTCGTGCGTGACGCCGTGGTGATGAGCGACTCGGCGAGTGCGTCGCCCGAGAGGCCACCGTGGTGCTGGCGCAGGGTGAGGAGGTCGCGGACGGGCAGGTGCGGCGCCACGTCGGTGACGAGCGCCGCCAGCCCCCTGCCGTTGCCTGCCGCTCGGAACCCCGCCTCGCGCACCCGGGCGCCGACCAGCAGGGCCAGCTCGAGCAGGAGCCGACCACGCTCCTTGGCGGGAGTGCCGTCCTCGGTCAGCCGGGCCACCACCGTGCCGAGTGCGTCGTTGCCTGCCGGACGACGGGGCTCCTCGGTCATGCCGACCGCCTACCCCACAGCCTCAGGCGCACTCTCGGCAGATCAGCCGGCCGCCCTTGTCCGACGCGAGCTGGCTGCGGTGGTGGACCAGGAAGCAGGACGAACACGTGAACTCGTCGCTCTGTTTCGGTAGCACCCGGACCGTCAGCTCCTCGCCCGACAGGTCTGCTCCCGGCAGCTCCAGGGCCTCGGCCAGATCGGCCTCATCGACGTCGACACTGCTGGCCTGCGCCTCCGCCCGGCGGGCTTTGAGCTCCTCGAGCGAGTCCTCGCCGAGGTCGTCAGCCTCGGATCGACGCGGCTGGTCGTAATCGGTGGCCATGGTCTTGGGCCCTCCCTGATCCTTGGTGTCCGGCGCGGGGACAACGCACGAGGGCGCCATCTTGTGCCCGGGCGTTCGAGCGCCAGAGAGTAGCCCCTCCCCCGCGGCGCTCCGCCGACGGGTGAGGCAGGTGTGATTCTTCTCTTTAACGAGGCTCGGGCTCAGCCCGCGACGGCATCGGCGCTGCGCCCGTACCCGCCCCAGAGCAGGTCGCTCAGCTGCTGGACGAGCTCCTGTCGCGGGCACCTGCCCGCGTCCACCCACCAGTCCCCCGCGGCCTGGACCATCCCCACCACGGCGTGCGCCCAGGCGGCGGCCCGGACGCCCTCCGGATCGAGCCCCAGCTCGCCTGCGACGCCGCGGGTGAGCAGGTCGGCGAGCCGCCGCAGGAACGTGCGGACCTGACCGCGGGCGGACGCCGCCTCGTCGGAGTGGACCAGGAACCGGTACACCTGTGGCTCGGCCTCGATCACGGCGAGGTAGGCGTCGATGGTGCGTTCGACCCGTTCGCGCGGGGTGCGTCCGCTCCCGAGCGCACCCTGCAGGCTGGCCAACAGGCGGTCGGTGTGGCGGGTGGCCAGCGCCGCGTACAGACCGCTCTTGTCCGTGAAGTGCCGGTACAGGATCGGCTTGGTGATGCCCGCCTCGGCGGCGATCGCCGCCATGGAGGCGGCGGGACCGTCCCGCTGCACGATGCGGTCGGCGGCGTCGAGGAGCTCATCGCGGCGGCCGGGACGGTCGAGGCCCGGCTCGACGGTCACGGGATCTGCAGCCCCGTCAGCGCCCGCCCGATGATCAGCCGCTGGATCTCGCTGGTGCCCTCGAAGATGGTGTAGATCTTCGCGTCCCGGTGCCAGCGCTCCACCGGGTAGTCGCGGGTGTAGCCGTTGCCCCCGAGGATCTGGATGGCCTGCTCGGTCACCCAGACGGCGGTCTCTCCCGCGTAGAGCTTGGACATCGACCCTTCGCCCTGGGTGAACGGCACATCGTTGCGCCCCATCCAGGCGGCCCGCCAGACCAGCAGCCGCGCGGCGTCGATGCGCGTCTTCATGTCAGCGAGGGTGAAGGCGATGCCCTGGTTGGCCCCGATCGGCCGGCCGAACTGCTCGCGGGTACGCGAGTACTCGAGCGCGTACTCGAAGGCGGCTCGCGCGACACCCACCGCCTGGGCACCGACGCTGGGCCGCGACGCCTCGAAGGTGGCCATCGCGGCCTGGGCGCGGGCGCCGCTGGCGGCAGGGGCGTCGC
>JALYIZ010000137.1 GCA_030775505.1 Actinomycetota bacterium
GCCCAGGCCGGCCCGGGCACCAGGGCGCCAAGCACGAGGGTGGCAACGAACACCAGCGCGGCGAGCAGTCGCGTCACGGCAGCGTCACCGCCAGCATCAACTCGCCCGGCGCCCCAGCAGGGACGACAGGCGCCACGGGCGCAACAGGGGCGACCCGCTCGTAGGCCGCACCGAGTGGCGGACGTGGATCGGGCTGGCCCTTGTTGGGCCACAGTGCCATCGCCCGCTCCGCCTGGGCGGTGATGCTGAGAGAGGGGTTGACGCCGAGGTTGGCCGACAGCGCCGAGCCGTCAGCAACGTGCAGCCCCTGGTGGCCGTACAGCCGCTGGTACGGGTCGACGACACCGGTCAGGGGGCTGTCGCCGATGGGGCACCCGCCGATGAAGTGCGCGGTCATCGGAATGTTGAACACCTCTCCCCAGGTCCCGCCCGCCTCTCCGCCGATCCGCTCGGCCAGCCGCCGGGTCGCGTCGTGGCCGACCGGGATCCAGGACGGGTTGGGCGAACCGTGGCCCTGCCTGGACGCCAGCCGGTGACCGCCGAGCCGCCGACGCCGCCGATAGGTGGTCAGGGAGTTGTCCAGCGACTGCATGACCAGCACGATGATGGTCTTCTCCGACCAGCGGCGCACAGACAGCCCGCGGGCCGCCCGGAGTGGGTGAGCGAGCATCGTCGCGAGCAGGACGAGCCAGCGCGGCAGCCGCCCGTCGCCGTCGACCATCAGCGTGCTGAGCAGGCCCATGGCGTTGCTGCCCTTGCCGTAGCGCACCGGCTCGATGTGCGTCACGTCGTCAGGGTGGAATGAGGACGTGATCGCGACGCCGCGGGTGAAGTCGGCGTCCTTGCGCCGCGACTTGGCGCCGAGCAGCGCCTCGGAGTTGGTACGGGTCAGCTCGCCCAGCCTGGGGGAGATCCGAGGCAGGACGCCGGTGTCGCGCAGCGCGTGCAGCAGCTGCTGCGTCCCGTACGTCCCGGCAGCGAAGACCACCTCGCGCGCCGTGAACACGCGGTCCGGGCGCCTCGCCGACCAGCGGCCGGTGCGCACTGCGTCCACGGCGTACCCGTCCCCCACGGGCCGCACTGACGTCACCGTCATGTCAGGGATGATCACCGCACCGCCCCGCTCGGCCAGGGCGAGGTAGTTGCGGTCGAGCCGGTTCTTCGCCCCGTGCCGACAGCCGATCATGCACTCGCCGCACTCGATGCAGCCACGCCGCGCGGGCCCGGCCCCGCCGAAGTAGGGGTCCTCGACGAGCGCGCCCGGAGTCTCTCCGAAGAACACCCCGACGGGGGTGAGCCGGAACGACGAGCCGACGCCCATCCCCTCGGCCACGTCGCGCATCGCTTCGTCCGACGGGCTGACCGTCGGGTTGGTGACCACGCCGAGCATCCGGGCCGCCTGGGCGTAGAACGGCGCGAGCTCGGAGCGCCAGTCGGTGATGTGGGCCCACTGCGGGTCGGCGTAGAACGGGTCGAGCGGCTCGTAGAGGGTGTTGGCGTAGACGAGTGACCCCCCGCCGACGCCGGCTCCGGCGAGCACGACGACGTCGTCGAGGACGTGGATGCGCTGGATGCCACGCAGCCCGAGCTTGGGCGCCCAGAGGAAGCGCCGCAGGTCCCAGGACGTCGCCGGCAGCGACTCGTCGGTGAAGCGCCGACCTGCCTCGACGACCGCGACGCGGTAACCCTTCTCGGTCAGCCGCAGCGCCGCGACACTGCCACCGAACCCGGAGCCGACGACGACGACGTCGTAGTCATTGGGGTGCTCAGTCATGTGCCCCTTCCCGGGCCGCGGTGTCCGCGGCACCTCCTGCTCCCACGGGCATCGTGCCCGACGTCGAGACCTGGTGCATCGCCTTCTCCAGGTCGCGCCGCTTGGCGGCGGGTGCGTGCGCGAGCGCCCACGGCAGGCAGCCCCGGAGCAGGGCCAGCGTCGACAGCCAGCGCTGACCGTAGACCCTCGGGGAACGCGCCTCGATCCCGGCGACGAACCTCGACACCACAGGCCCCAGCGGGTAGGTGCGACCCAGCACGCCCGGGATGCCGGCCCGCAGGTCGCGTAGCCCGGGCACGGCGTCGGCGCCGCGGACCATGTCGGTGTCGGTCCAGGACAGGTACCCGACGCCGACCGCAGCCCCGAAGGGGGCGACCTCGCCGCGCACGCTCAACGCGAAGGCCTCCACGCCCGACTTGCTCGCGCAGTACGCGCTCATCAGTGGCATGGGCACCAGGGCGGCCAGCGAGGCCACCTGCAGGACGTAGCCCTGCGTCTGCACCACCTGGGGCAGGAAGGCCCGCACCGTCCGGATGCTCCCCAGCAGGTTGACCTCGATGACCCGGTCGTAGGCGGCGGCGTCGGCGACGAGCAGCGACCCGCCGGCGGCGATCCCGGCATTGGCGACGACGACCGACGCCGGTCCCAGCTGCTCAGCGACCGAGGCCGCGACGCGGGCCAGCCCCGCACCGTCGGTCACGTCCACCTCGAACCAGGCGCTGCCGGGGCAGCGGGCCGACACCGCAGCGAGCTCGGCCGGCTCGAGGTCGACCAGAGCCACCCGGGCCCCGCGACGTGCCAGACCTTCGGCGAGCCCCGCACCGAGCCCGCGCGCGGCTCCCGTCACGACGACGATCCGGCCGGCAAGAGGGCTGCTCATGCCGCCACCTCCACGACACCGGTCGTGACCTCGTACTCCGCGAGGTCGAACGCGCGCAGCTGCCGACGGAACACGAACGTGAAGGTGGGCCACAGTGTCGTGTTCCCCCCGGTCCGTGGGTCCAGGTACCAGCTGGCGCAGCCGCCCGTGTTCCAGACGGTGGAGGCGAGCCGTCGCTGCAGGTCCTCGTTGTGGCGTTCCTGGACCTCGGGCCGCGGCGCCACGGCCCGCACGCCCGCGCGGTCCATCGCGCGCAGGGCCGCGACCAGGTAGCGCACGTGGCTCTCGATGATCAGGATGATCGAGGAGTGCCCCAGCCCGGTATTGGGTCCAGCCAGGAAGAACAGGTTGGGGAAGCCCGCGACCGTGGTTCCGTGCAGCGCCTGCATGCCGGTCTGCGCCCAGAGGTCGGCCAGCCGGGTGCCGTCGGGCCCCACGATCCGCTCGGCCACGGGCGGGTCAGTCACGCGGAAGCCGGTCCCGAAGATGATGGTGTCGACCGGGTGCTCCCGGACCTCTCCCGACGCAGACCGGGTCACCACCGCGCCGGGCAGGACGCGCTCCACCGGGCAGGTCTCCACCTCGACGTGTGGCTGGGTCAGCGCCGGGTACCAGGTGTTGCTCAGCAGCACCCGTTTGCAGCCCAGCCGGTACGACGGCGTCAGCTTCGCCCGCAGCGTCGGGTCGGCCACCTGCGAGGCGAGGAAGGACAGCGCGAGCTTCTCCGGCCGGGCCATCAACCGCGGGTTCGCGAAGCCCAGGACCCAGCTCTCCCGCAGCCAGTAGATGAAGGTCCGGATCGCCCGCTGCAGCCCCGGCAGCCACCGGAAGGCCAGCCGCTCCACGGGGTGGATGGCCCGGTCCTTGCGCGGCAACACCCACGGCGCGGTGCGCTGGAAAACCGTGACGTGGCCGGCCTGCTTGACGACCTCCGGCACGAACTGGACCGCAGAGGCCCCGGTCCCGATGACCGCCACCCGTTCGCCGTCGAAGGAGTGCGCGTGGTCCCATCCGGCTGAGTGCATGGTCATGCCCTCGAAGGACGCGAGCCCCGGCAGGTCCGGCAGCGCCGGCTCGCTGAGTCCGCCAGACCCGACGACCAGGACCCGCGCGGTCAACGACCCCCGCGACGTGGTCAGCAGCCAGCAGCAGTCGTCAGCAGACCAGGTCGCCGACAGCAGCTCGGTGGAGCAGTGCAGGTACGGCAGCACCCCGAAGTCCCGGGCGGTGCGCTGCAGGTAGCCCTCGATCTCGCCCTGCGGGGAGAAGGTGCGCTGCCAGCCCGGGTTCGGCGCGAAACTGAACGAGTACAGATGGCTCGGCACGTCGCAGGCGCAGCCCGGATAGGAGTTGTCCCGCCACACCCCGCCGACCCGGTCGGCGCGCTCGAACACCACGAGGTCGCGTCGGCCGGCCCGCAGCAGGCCGATCGCCGCCCCGATGCCGCCAAACCCCGCACCGATCACCGCCACGTCCACGTGCTCCGGCAGCGCCCGCTCCCGCTCGGTCATCCGTCCCCTTTCCTACGCTTGTGTAGCAACACAGGTGTAGCATGCTGGCCGTGGTTGCCGCAACCCCCACGCGCCGCCCGTACGCACCGCGGATGGCGCCTGCCGACCGACGCGAGCAGCTGCTCGACGCCGCCTGCACGCTCGCCCTGACGAGCAGCTTCCACCAGGTGACGGTGGACGGCGTGGCCCGCGCGGCGGGCGTGACCCGGCCGGTGGTCTACAGCCAGTTCGCCGACCGCAACGAGCTCCTGCTGGCCATGGTCGACCGGGCCGAGCGGCGCGCCCTGGACCAGCTCACGCGCGTCCTGCCCGCCGTCCCGGATCCCGGCGCGTCCACCAACCCCGACCGGCTGCTCGTCGAGGGCCTCACTGCCTACCTGGGCGCCATCCGCGACGACCCTGACACGTGGCGGGTCGTCCTGTTGCCGCCCGAAGGTGCTCCCGCCGAGCTGCGCGAACGCGTCCGCACCCAGCACCACCTGGTCCTGCGTGCGCTGCGCGACCTCATCGGCTGGGGACTCCAGGCCCGCGGGGGCCCGCAGCTCGACGTCGACCTGATGGCCCGGACGGTGCTGACCCTCGCCGAGGGCGCCGGCCGGCTGGTCCTCTCCGACCCCGCGACGTTCGGCGTCGAGCGGTTCGCCGCCTTTGCCCATGATCTGCTCGCCGCGCTCGCCCCCGCAACGGGACGCTGACATGTCGGCACCGGTACTGGTCGGCGCGGCCGCGGCCCGACGCCGACTTGTCGGCGTCTCGTTCATCCTGGTCATGGGTCTTCTGGTCGGTCTGGCCGTCGCCGTGTACGGCAAGCAGTTCACCTCCGTCGTGCTCGTGCAGCTGCGCGCCGACCGCGCGGGCAACCAGCTCGCCCGGGGCGCCGACGTGAAGCTGCGCGGACTGGTCGTCGGTGAGGTCCGCAGCGTCCGCAGCTCCACCGGCGGCGGCGCGACGCTGCAGCTCGCGCTCGACCCGGCGCGCCCGGTCCCCTCGAACGTGACGGCGCAGCTGCTGCCGAAGACGTTGTTCGGCGAGAAGTTCGTCGCGCTGATCCCGGGTACCGGAGACGCGCGGCCGTTGCGCGACGGCGACGTCATCGGCAGCGACCGCTCGTCGACGGCCATCGAGACCCAGACCGTCCTCGACGACCTCATTCCGCTGCTCACCACGCTGCATCCCGAGCAGCTCTCGCTCACCCTGAACGCCCTGTCTGCAGCGCTGCGGGGGCGTGGCAATGCGCTGGGCGACAACCTGGCGCGCACCGGTGCCTACCTCGCGCGGCTCAACCCGCAGCTCCCGCAGCTGCAGACCGACCTGAGTCGTCTCGCCTCGGTGACGACCAGCTATGCAGCCGCCGCCCCCGACCTCCTCCGCCTGCTCGACAACGCCTCCTTCAGCAGCAGGTCGCTGGTCGACCAGCGCTCGCAGCTCGCCGCGTTCCTGTCCGCGACGACGGGGTTCGCCGACAGCGCCGACTCCGTCATCACGGCCTCGCGCCGGCAGCTCGTACAGCTGGCCGCCGACAGCCGTAGCGTCCTCGCCGTGTACCAGCGTTACGCGCCGCAGGCACCCTGTCTGCTCGCATCGATAGCGGCCCAAGAACCTCTTGTCGAACGCGCCTTCGGCGGCAGTCAGCCTGGCCTGCACATCACCTTGCAGGTCGTTCGGGACAACGGGGGGTATACGCCCGGACAGGAGCCGGTCTACGGCGACCAGAGGTCGCCGAGCTGTTACGGGCTGGACCCGGCACACCCGATCCGGCCGATGCCGGACTACTACAACCCCAACGACGGCTACTACGACGGGCAGCCGACCGACCCGCAGACCGGCAAGCCCTATCCGCCCGGCTGCCCACCGTTGTGCGCGGGACTGCTCACCGGCGACGAGGTGCTCAAGGCGCTGATGGCACCGGTTCTCGGCACCCCCCAGGTCCCCGACATCGCCACGATGCTGCTCGGCCCGGTCGCCCGCGGAACCCGCGCCGGGCTCTCGCCGTGACGCGGCTGCGCCTGTGGGCGCTCGGCGCCGCGGTGGCCCTCGTCGGCGCGACGTTGGTCTATGC
>JALYIZ010000138.1 GCA_030775505.1 Actinomycetota bacterium
GGCCAGGGCCGGGCCGGCCGCCCCCGCGCCGGACAGCCCGCCGCCGGACAGCCCGCTGCCGGACAGGGGGGCTCCGTTGGCGCCGAGGGAGACACCGGCAGTTCCTGACCCTGGGGCCAGCCCCTGCTGGCCACCCGCCAGGCTGGCGGTCGGGACGGTGGTGCCGCACGCCGACAGGGCGAGCGGGACCGTCAGCAGCACGCAGGCACACCATCGACGCATTCGCCCGGTCCCCAATCTCCGTATGCCGTACGACGATAAGGCCCGAGGGGCGCCTGCGCAAGGGGGAGGGCGCACGCCGTCCCGGCGGAGGAGGCAGATGTCAGGGCGTGAGCGCGGCCGTCAGGAGGACAGCCGGTTGTCCACCGCGGGCCGCTGGCTGGGCAGGCTGACCGGCGGGCGCTCCAGCCACCGCAGCAGCGCCTCGTGCGGCATGGGCCTGGCGAACAGGAACCCCTGCGCGTGCGCGCAGCCCGCCTTGGCCAGGGCCAGCGCCTGCGGCTCGGTCTCGATGCCTTCCGCGGTGCACGAAATGCCCAGCTGACGGCTCAGGTCCAGGATGGCCAGGGCCAGCCGGCTGTTGGCGGTCTTCCCGGCCACCTCCGCCACATACGAGCGGTCGAGCTTGAGCACGTCCACCGGGTGGTCACGCAGGTGCGCGATCGAGGAGTACCCGGTGCCGAAGTCGTCGAGGGCCAGCCGCGCCCCGGTCTGCCGCAGCGTCCGCAGGGCCTCCCGGGGCCGGTGACCGGCGAGCAGCGACCGCTCCGTGACCTCGAGCACGACCTGAACGGCCGGCAGGTCCGAGCGCCGCAGCAACCGGGCGAGCTCCAGGACGTGCCGGTCGTCCATCAGCTGCCGAGGGGCGACGTTGACCGACAGGACGAGTGGGTGCTGACGTAGGGGCCACGAGGCGGCATCGCGGAGGGCCCGCTCCAGCACCCAGTGCCCGATGGTAAGGATCAAGTCGCTGCCCTCCGCCAGCGGGATGAACTGGTCGGGCGGCACCAGCCCCAGGGTCGGGTGCTGCCAGCGGATGAGGGCCTCCGCACCGACGCAGCTCCCGCTCTCCAGGGAGATCACTGGTTGGTAGTGCAGGAGCAGCTCGTCGCGGGCAAGGGCGTGCCGAAGCTCCTGCTCGAGCTCGATACGTGCGGTCGCCCGCGCGTGCATCGTGTGCTCGTAGCGCCGGAAGCGACCGCGCCCGTCCGTCTTGGCCTGGTACATGGCGAGGTCGGCGTTGCGCAGCAGGCTCTCGACGTCGTCAATCGCATCCGCCACGGCGATGCCGACACTGAGGTCGACGTGGTGCTCCCGGTCGGACAGGGCGTACGGGACGCGCAGGGCGGCGAGCACCCGGGCCGCCAGGTCGTCGGGCTCCGATTCGCGGGCCGTCGCGGCGACCAGCAGGGCGAACTCATCCCCGCCCAGACGACCGATCGTGACCCCGAGCCCCTCGAACGACTGCAGCCGCTCGGCGACCCGGCGCAACAGCTCGTCGCCGGCGCCGTGTCCCCACGCGTCGTTGACGGCCTTGAACCCGTCGAGGTCGCAGTAGACGAGCGCCGGCGGGTGCCGCGGGTCGTACGCGGCGAGCGCGTCGGCGACCCGCGCCGTGAACCACGTCCGGTTGGTCAGGCCGGTGAGCGGGTCGGTGCGGGCGTCCTGTCGCAGCTTGGTCTCCGCGGCCACCCGGGCCGTGATGTCGGTGATCATCGTCAGCGAACCGTCAAAACGACCCTCGGCGTCGAACAGCGGGCTGGAGCTGACCTGCGTGTGGACCCGGGTCCCGTCGCTGCGGGTGAGCGCGAACTCGTAGGAGGAGGACCGGCCGAGCCGGCGGTCGCGCATCCTGTTGCGCAGGACGCTGATCCCATGCTCGTCGAGCAGCGGCGCGAGCACGTCCAGCGCGTGCCGGCCGACGACGTCCTCGACCGACAGCCCGATCATCGCGGCCGTCCGCGCGTTGGCGAACCGGGTGATGCCGTCCGCGTCGGTGACCCAGATGCCCTCGTCGGCGGTCTCCACGATCCGCCGGTAGCGGCGCTCGGAGTCGGCAAGGGCCGCGGCGGCGAGTGCCTGCTGCGTGGCGTCGCGCGCGTTGACCACGACACCGGCGACGGCCGGCTCGCCGGTCATGTCGGTGAAGCGCGCCTCGAGGACAAGCGCCCCCGCCCCGAAGCCGAACCGGAACCGGCAGCTCGTCCCCCGGGCATGGGCGCCGCAGGCGAGGATGGCGGCGGCCACCGTGGCCCGGTCGTCGTGGTGGACCAGGTCGAGCAGGCTCTCCGCGCGGTCCCCCCCGGGGAGTCGTTGCAGGGCCGCGTCGACCGACGGGCTCCGGTAGGCGATCGCGGCGTCCTGGGTCACGACGAGGACAAGCTCGGTGGAGCCCTGGACGAGCGCCTCGTAGCGCCGGGCCCGGGCGACAACGTCACGGGCCAGCGAGGCGTTCTCCTCCACGACGAGGACCTGGCGAAGCAGCAGCAGGCCGGCGACGGCGGCGAGGATCACCAGCTGTGGGCCGGACGGGGAACCCCCGGAGGCGACCACCACGGCGAGGACGACGGGCACGACGGCGTAGGGCAGCAGGCGTTGGCCGCGGTGCATGAGGTCCTCGCTCGCGGTGCCGAGCGGCGCTGCCTGCAACAGCGCACCGAGACCCACCAGCGCCAGTCCGAGGGCGAAGCCGGCATTGACCGGTGAGCTGTCCGACGACAGGTGCCGCAGCGACAGCCGGAACGTCTCCAGGTTGGTGACCGACAGCACCAGCAGCCCCGCCGCAGCAGTTCCCAGCGAAGGCAACAGCGTCCGGGGGGCCCGCATGGCGGCCATCAGTAGGACCGTGATGATCAGGCAGTCGGCGACCGGGTAGGCCAGCGACAGGACGGCCGAGCCCGACGTGCCCACCCCGGAGAGCCGCTCCAGCACGAGGAACAGGACGGACCCCGCAAGGACCGACCCGTCGACAGCGAGGCGCCACCTCCCGCGCCGGCCCTGCGGCAGCGAGGGGAAGCACAGAGCGGCGGCAACGGCGCAGCCGACGGAGACCACGAACAGCGCGTCGGCCGGGGAGGGGCGGGCCGCAGTCCCGGTCAGCGCGAGCTGACCGGTCAGCCAGCTCTGGCCGAGGCACCAGAACACGGCCGCCAACCCCGCGAGCCGCCACGTGCGGAGCGTCCGTCCGTGCAGTCCCGCGTAGGCAAGGATCATCGCTGCGGCCAGCCCCGCGGCCAGCGCCTGCAGGGCGCCGTCGACCGCGGCTCGGGCGTCGCCCGTCACCGGCCAGGAGCCGGCGAGCAGCAGGGCGCAGATCACCACCAACTGGGACGAAACGTAGGCCGGCAGCACGAGGTGGTCGACACCTGAGGGTCGTGCCGGCTGCTCCACGAGGATCCTTTGGCCGCACGCGCGGACTGGCCATCACATCGTGGTCCAGTTGTCAGGGTTTGACAGGGAGTTGACCTTGAATCACCCGGATGCGCGCACCCCGGCTCTCAGCGGGCCCACAGCAAGCGCGCAGCATGCTGGAAGAATTTCCGGGGAGAGTGACCAGATGAACAGCCGGGCGGTACGCCCCACCCCCTTGTGGTGGCGCGACGCAACCGGCGTCGCGACCTGGGCCAGCCTGCTCGTCGTCCTCGCCCTGTGGACCGCGCACCGGGGGGTCCAGGACCTGGGGCGCACACCGGCCGAGTCGCTGGACTCGCTGGGCCGACTGACCGGACTGCTGTCCGCCGACCTCCTGCTCATCCAGGTGCTGCTGATGGCCCGAATCCCCTGGGTCGAACGCAGTTACGGCCAGGACGAGCTCGCCCGCCGGCACCGGTGGGTGGGATTCGCGTCGTTCGACCTGCTGGTGGCCCACATCGTCGCGATCACGATGGGCTACGCGGCGGGCGACAGCCGAGGCGTCTGGTCGGAGTTGTGGCGGTTCATCACCGTCTACCCCGGGATGCTGCTCGCCACCGCCGGCACCGTCGCGCTCATTCTCGTCGTCGTTACGTCGGTACGCCTGGCGCGCGCAAGGCTGCGCTACGAGTCCTGGCACCTTCTGCACCTCTACGCCTACCTCGGGGTCGGGCTGTCCGTGCCGCACGAGATCTGGACGGGCTCGGACTTCACCGTCAGCCGGGTGGCCGGCCTTTACTGGTGGGGGCTCTACCTCGCGGCGGCCGGAGCCACCCTGCTGTTCCGCGTCGGCCTGCCCGTGTGGCGGACGCTGCACCACGCCCCCGTCGTCAGCCACGTCGTCGAGGAGGCGCCCGGCGTCGTCTCGGTCCACCTGACCGGCCGCAACCTGCACCGCCTGCCCGCCCGCGCCGGCCAGTTCTTCCTCTGGCGCTTCCGGGATGGCCCGGGGTGGACCGGCGCCAACCCGTACTCGCTCTCGCAGGCCCCGGACGGCCAGACACTGCGCATCACCGCGAAGGACCTCGGAGACGGGAGCGGCCGGCTGTCGACGCTGCCAGCCGGTACGCGCGTCCTGCTCGAAGGCCCGTACGGCCGGCTGACCGGGGACGGCCGCAAGCGACGGAAGGTGACGATGCTGGCGTCCGGGATCGGCATCACCCCGATGCGCTCGCTGCTCGAGGAGCTCGACTACCGACCCGGCGACGCCACCCTGATCTACCGCGCCCGCGACGAGGAGTCGATCGTGTTCCGCGACGAGCTCGACGAGCTCGCCGACCGCCGCGGCGTCCACGTGGTCTACCTGCCCGGGCACCGGGTGGCCGGCCGGCAGTCCTGGCTGCCTGCATCCGCCGGTCACCTGCGCGACGACGCGGCGCTGCGCCGGCTGGTCCCCGACATCGGCCAACAGGACGTCTTCATCTGCGGCCCGGACGCCTGGATGGAAGCCGCGCGCCGGGCGGCACGGTCAGCCGGCGTCCCGTCCCGGCACATCCACCTGGAAAGGTTCACCTGGTGACGCAGGAGACGAGGTCGCGATGCGCCGCCCGGTGATGTCCGCCATGGCCGCGGTCAGTGTCGCCGTGCTGGGCCTCAGCGTCCGCTCGAGCCAGGTCCGCAGCCACCTCAGCGCGAGCGGACTGGCTCCGGCCGGCGTGGTGGGGACAAACTCGTTAAACAACCCGGTTGTGCCTTCCCGGACTGCGGTCGCACGACCCGTGACGGCGACGCACAAGCCGGTCGCCGCCACCCCGCGCCCGCCGACGACGACGGCACCGCGCGCGACGCAACCGACCGTCCGGCAGACCGTCGCCCCCCGCCAGACCACAGCGCCGCCCGCAACGACGACGCGGACGGTGAACGGCGCGGCGTTCGACACGCGGTACGGACCGGTGCAGGTGCAGATCAAGGTGCAGGGCCGGCGCATCGTGTCCGCCGACGCGATCGTCTACCCGCAAGAGTCCCAGCGCGACCAGGAAATCAACGCGCAGGCCGTTCCGCAGCTCAACGACGAGACCCTCAAGGCGCAGAGCGCGCAGATCGACACCGTCTCGGGAGCGACGTACACCAGCGACGGGTATCGCCAGTCGCTGCAGTCCGCCATCGATGCCGCACACACCTCTGTGTAACGTGCGACGCATCCTGGCCGCGAGTGTCGCGACCGCCGCCTTGCTGGTGTGGCTGTTGAGCTACCCGACGAGCACGTCCTCGCACCCGGTGCGGCCGCGATCCAGCAGCAGCGCGACCCGCTGAATGGAGCGCCGATCCTGGGTCCGCCAGCTGATGGGGATGCCGGTCAGCGTGCTCGCCCGCGGCGACGACGTGATGCTGCGGGCACCGGACCTCGACGCAGCGGTGGACGCGCTGTACGCCGAACTGTCGCAGGTTGACGAGGTGTTCAGCACCTACCGGCCCGACAGTGCCGTCAGCCGGCTGGCCGCCGGGGAGCTGCCGGCCGAGGACAGCCCGGCGGAGGTCCAGGAGGTCATCGCACTGTGCCGGGAGGCGCAGCTGCGGACGGGCGGTGCCTTCTCCGCCTGGTTGCCGGGACGGCCGTTCGACCCGTCGGGACTGGTCAAGGGCTGGGCGGTCGAACGCGCGTTCCGCCATCTCGCGGCATCGACCCTCGACGTGCTCGTCAACGCCGGCGGGGACGTCGTGGCGCGGGCCTCGACGGCGTTCAACGTCGGGATCGAGGACCCGGCAGACCGCAGCCGCATGGTCGCCGTCGTGCCGCTGCTCGCGGG
>JALYIZ010000139.1:0-553 GCA_030775505.1 Actinomycetota bacterium
GCCACAGGGAGACCGGACCGACGCCGTGGCTGCGGCCGGCGAGCGAGGGGGCCACCGGAGCACGACCCTCCCGCAGGGCCCGGTCGAGGTCCTTGCCGGTCGTGCGCGTGTTGGAGGCCTGAGCCGCCTTGTCGGCCGGAGTCACGGGAGCCGGCTGAACCTGGGGGCCGCCCCCCGCTGAGTTGGTCTGCGCATAGCTGGGGACCGTGGTGACGCCGGCCCGCGGCGTGGGCTCGAAACGCACCCAGCCTGCCCCGGCGAACCAGACCTCCGGCCACGCGTGGGCCTCGCGCGTCGTCACGACGAACGTCCCGTTGGCCAGCCGCCTCCCTGGCGTGAACCCGACAGCAACCCGGCTGGGGATGCCGAGATATCGCAGCATCGCGGCCATGGCCGAGGAGTACTGCTCGCAGAAGCCGCGTCCGCCCCGGAGGAAGCGCTCGAGTGCGTCGGGTGTGGTGATCTGCGGGACGTCCGACGAGGTCGAGTACCGGAACCGGGCAGCGTTGAGGAAGTAGTTCTGGATCGCCCGTGCGCGGTCGAGCTCCGTGGG
>JALYIZ010000139.1:563-6130 GCA_030775505.1 Actinomycetota bacterium
GTCCCGACTGCGCGCACGGCTTCGAGCCCGACGTAGCGAGTTACCTGCGGAGGGTCGGTGTACGGCGCGATCTCCGACGGCAGCGAGACCGGGTCGCGCAGTGCGGCGGCGTCGGGAAGCACACGCGCGGCCGTGACGGTGTAGGGGGTAGGGGAGCTGTCGGCATAGGCGGTGGAGGAAAAGACCGTCTCGGCCCGCTTGTCCCAGACCCAGGCCCCCCCGATCTTTACCGACGTGGGCGGGAACGGGACAGGCAGCCAGTTGGTGTGCAGGCTCTTGACCGCGATGGAGTCCTGGACGACCCGGACGGGGGTGGCCGAGTCCCGCAGGCCCAGGGGGGTGGGGATGCCTCGCTGCACGGCGTCCGAGCTGGGATCACCGTTGAGCTGCGACGACGACCACATGCTCCCGTCGTACCGGTCGAGCGTGGTGAGTCGCAGGTAGTCGGGCTGGGGATCGGTCGTCGTGTAGCGCAGCAGCTCCGTCGTGCCCTGGCGGACCAGGTCGCCGCGCAGCCTGGTGATCGGGTTGTAGGTCGTGGCCGTATGCCCCCGACCGCGTCCGAGCAGCCCGTCGCCGCTGGAGGCCAACTGGCTGTTGAGACCCGGGATCGCGACGGGGACGATGACCGCGGCCCCGAGCGCGGCAGCGCCGATCCGTCGACCGACCCGACCCACGCCGCGGTCCTCCACGCGGCCCCCGTGGCCCGAGAGCCGGAGCGGAGCCCCCCAGCGGTCGACCCGGTCGCCGCCCTCGAGCAGCAGCAGGGTCAGCCAGCCGGCCGACGTCAGCAGGAACGGGAGGGTGCCCACTCCGCCGGGACGCACAGCCGATGGGACGGCGAACAGCACGAGCAGAGGCAGTCCGGCTGCGGCAGCACGGCCAAGGACCACGGCGACCAGGTCGACCGCGACGGCCACCGCTCCTACACCGGCCACGGCGAGCAGCACCAGCCCGTCCCGGGTGGGCACGGGCGAAGCCAGCTGCCGGACGTCCTGTGTTCCCGACTGGGCCAGTCGTCGCAGCACCTGCCAGGTCTGCGGCTGGGGCAGGACGTCGTAGGCGAGCGTCGCCCCGGCGTAGACGACGACGAGGTAGGCGGCGACCCCAAGCAGGGCCGCGACGGGCTGGAGCCAGGCAGGGATCGCCAGCCGGCGGCCGATCACACCGACCCCACACACCACCAGCACGGCGCCTGTGCAGGGTGGCAGCCACCGCAGGTCGCTGTAGAGGGGGGCAAGGGCCGTGGAGGCCAGGATGACCGACAGTGCGGCGACGACGGTGAGGCGTTCCCGAAGGCTCATCGCGACACCCGCTCGGCGAGGGGGCGGCTGCCGGCGCCCGGCCACACCGAAGCCAGGGTGGTGCCGTGGCTCACGGGCAGGACGCGCCAGCCGGCGCCGGCCAGGACCGCGTTGACGGCCTCGTGGTTCCGGACCGCCTGCTGGCGGGGACGGCCGGGAAGGGGTGCCCAGCTGTCGGTATCGAGCAGCACCGCCACGCACGTGGCGGCGCCCTGGCGGTAGCGGGCGACGCGGGCGGCGTCGGCGAGGTCCATGGTCCCGAGAACCGCGACGAGGATTCCGCCCGCACCACTGGCCAGCCCGCCACCCGACCCTCCGCTTCGGCCGTGCCTGATGCGGATCCCTGCCCCTTCGAGGGACTGACCGCGCGACGGCGCGACCGTCGCGAGGGCGTCGAGCACGACGCCCTCCGTGACCGGCACGCCGTGCGGGGTGAGGTCGTCCCCGGTGTCGCGGACCAGAGCCAGGGTGAAGCCCGAACGCGCCAGTGACACCGCGATGCTGGCCAGGGCGCTCACGGCCCACTCGAACGACGAGGCGGGGCCCTCGCCTCGGTGGGCGTCCGCGCGGCTGTCGAGCAGCAGGGTCGCGCGGCTCTGGAAGGGCTGTTCCTCCCGTCGCACCATCAGCTCGCCCACCCGGGCCGTCGAGCGCCAGTGGACCTTGCGCAGGTCGTCGCCGTGGCGGTACTCCCGCGTGGCGGCGTCGTCACTTCCGCTGGCGGCGATGGAGCGCCCGGCCGAGTCGCCACCGCCGGACCACTCCCCACCGAGCCGGACAGTCGGCAGGGCCGTGACGACCGGCGTGATGACCAACGTGTCTGTCGTCGTGAAGGCCCGGGACAGCTCGCACAGCCCGAAGGGGTCGGTCAACCGCACGGACAGCGGACCGATCCGGTAGCGGCCTCGCAGGTCGGAGCGGACGGTGTAGGTGACGTCGCGGCGGGCACCAGCTTCCACCCGCTCGAGGACGAAGCGCGGCCGGGTGCCGAGCGTGTAGGGGAGGGCGTCCTCGACCAGCAGCAGGCCGCTGGGCAGCCGCGAGACGTTGTCCAGCCGCAGCCGGGCTGTCGCGGGCTCCCCGGCCTGCACTCGCGACGGTTCCACCCGACGCGTGCAGGACAGGCGGTAGCGGGTCCGGGCCACGAGCGTGACGGCAGCGAGGGGGAGCGCCGTGAGGAAGACCGCGACGCGCAGCAGGTCGCGTTGTCCGAGCGAGGCGGCGCACAGGCCCAGCGCGAGCCCTGCGGCGAGCAGGCATCGACCCCGGAGGGTCAGTCCCGACAGAGCGGCCCGTAGGCCAGGCACCGGTGCTACCTCCGTCGGCCCGTGGGGGCGGCGCCCGGCAGGGGCAGGCGCGCGACGAGGTCAGCGACGACCGCCTCGGGCGTGCGCCGGCTTACCTGTGCCTCGGACGACGGCAGCAGCCGGTGGCTCAGGACGGGTCCGGCGAGGGTCTGCACGTCGTCAGGGAGGACGAAGTCGCGACCGTCGAGGGCGGCGAAGGCGCGTGCGGCGCGGACCAGCTGCAGGGTGGAGCGTGGCGAGGCGCCGAGCCGCAGGTCCGCGGCATCCCGGGTGGCACCCACGAGGTCCACCACATAGCGCTTGACCTCGTCCGAGAGGTGGACGGTGCGCACTACCTCGATCAGCTTCCGCACCTCGATCGCGTCCGCGACCGGCTCCAGGTCGTCCAGCGGATCGGTGGCGCCATGTGTGTCGACCATGTCGAGCTCGGCACTGACGGAGGGGTAGCCCATCGACAGCCGGGCCGTGAACCGGTCTCGTTGCGCCTCCGGGAGCGGGTAGGTGCCTTCCATCTCGATCGGGTTCTGCGTGGCGATGACCATGAACGGGGTCTCGAGGACGTAGGTGACCCCGTCCACCGTGACCTGGCGCTCCTCCATGGCCTCGAGCAGGGCCGACTGGGTCTTGGGCGACGCCCGGTTGATCTCGTCGCCCACGACGAGGTTGGCGAACACCGCCCCAGGCTTGAACTCGAAGTCGTGCGTCTCCTGGTTGTAGACGCTCACCCCGGTGACGTCCGAGGGGAGGAGGTCGGGCGTGAACTGGATTCGGCGTACCGAGCAGTCGATAGACCTCGCAAGTGCCTTGGCCAGCAGGGTCTTGCCAACGCCGGGAACGTCCTCGATCAGCAGGTGACCCTCGGCGAGCAGCACCACGAGGGCAAGGCGGACGACGTCGGGCTTTCCCTCGATGACGCGCTCGATGTTGGCCTGAATCCGGCCGGAGGACTCCAGCAGCGCGTCCAGGCCGGCGGTTCCGGCGCTGCGCGGGCGTCGTGCCACCACGGACCTCCAGAGCGGGGACGGGCCGGTCGCCCATCGGGCTTCAGCATTCCACCCCATCGCGGACTTTGACGCGCGTCGGGCGCATCCGCTCCTGAGTGGAGCGCTCCCCGGCCCTGTGACATCTGGTGCGGGTGGGGCTGATGGGGGTGGAGTGCCGGGGATGTGGTTGACGAGGGAGGGAAGTGGAGTAATGTGGGGGACCACGGAGCAGACGGGTGCTTCTTGGGGTGAGAGGTGGGGGATGTGTTCCTCGGCTCGCACCCCCTGCGCCTGGACGAGAAGGGGCGTCTGTTCCTCCCGGCGCGCTTCCGGGACGAGCTTGCGGGGGGCGTGGTGATCACCAAGGGCCAGGAGCGGTGCCTGTTCGTGTTCACCAAGGAGGCCTTCGAGCGGCGGGCGGAGGCGCTGGAGAACACTCCGCTGTCGGCCAAAGCTGCACGCGACTACGGCCGCGTCCTTTTCGGCGGGGCCTACGACGAGGTCCCCGACAAGCAGGGCCGGGTCACCGTCACTGCCAACCTCCGGGCGTACGCGGGGCTGACCCGGGAGTGCGTGGTGGTCGGCGCGAACTCGCGTCTGGAGATCTGGGACGCCCAAGCGTGGGCTGCCTATGAAAGTGAGCAGGAGCAGGCCTTCTCGGCCCTCGAGGAGGAGGTGCTCCCCGGCGTGTTCTAGCTCTCCGTTGTCACGAGCCCCCTGAGTCGAGGTCTCCGACCGCTCCCGTCACCTGACGCACCTTCCCCGGCGCCAGGCGGGGGAGCGGGCGGGGACCTGGACCCAGGGAAGTTCCTCAGACCACCATCGCCACTCGAGAAGGACGCAGGGTCGAGAATGGACACCAGCACCCCGCAGGCCGGGCTCTTCGACCGACCGCTGGTCGGAGCGGACGTGGACCTCGGCGCCGAGATGCGTCAGAGCGCGCTGCTGATCGGCATGACGCTCGGGGTCATGATCACTGTGGTCGCCGTCGCGCAGGCCGCCGTCTCGTTCTTCGGCTGACCGATGACCGACCGCCAGCGCTACGCCCACACCCCGGTGCTCCTGGAGCGCTGCGTGGGCCTGCTGGCTCCGGCCCTGACGGGGCCGGAGGCGGTCGTCGTGGACTGCACCCTCGGCATGGCCGGGCACGCCGAAGAGCTGCTCACCCGGACGGACGCCCGGCTCGTGGGCCTGGACCGGGACAGCGAGGCCCTGACGTTGAGCGGGCATCGGCTGGCGGCTTTCGGTGAGAGGGTCACTCTCGTACACGCCGTCTACGACGAGCTGCCCCGTGTCCTGGCGGGTCTGGGGCTCGAGCGTGTTCAGGGGGTGCTGTTCGACCTCGGGGTCAGCTCCCTGCAGCTCGACACGGCAGGCCGGGGTTTCGCCTACGCCCAGGACGCGCCTCTCGACATGCGCATGGACCAGTCGGTGGGCCGGACCGCGGCCGACGTCGTCAACGGCTACGCCGCACCCGAGCTCGTGCGCGTGCTGCGCGACTACGGCGATGAGCGCTTTGCGGGACGGATCGCCGCCGCCATCGTCCGCGAGCGGACCCTGGCCCCCTTCGAGGGGACGGCGCGCCTGGCCGAGCTCGTCCGGACGGCGATCCCGGCGGCGACGCGCCGTACCGGGGGTCACCCCGCCAAACGGACCTTCCAGGCCCTCCGGATCGAGGTGAACGACGAGCTCGGCGTCCTGCGCCGGGCCCTCCCCGCAGCACTTGACGCCCTCGGCGTTGGCGGTCGCATCGTGGTCCTGAGCTACCAGTCGCTCGAGGACCGGATCGTCAAGGCCGAGCTGGTG
Organism: Actinomycetota bacterium; assembly: GCA_030775505.1. Next base: position 5,964 of record JALYIZ010000139.1, read on the forward strand.
AGTCGTGCCACGTCCGACGTCCCCGTCGACCTGCCGTTTGTCCCGGCCGGGTCCCTGCCCGAGCTGCGCCTGCTCGTCCGGGGCTCGGAGAAGGCCGGCGCGGCCGAGCTGGCAGCCAATCCCCGGGCGGCCTCGGTGCGACTGCGGGCGGCCGAGCGGGTCAGGGA
>JALYIZ010000140.1 GCA_030775505.1 Actinomycetota bacterium
CAACCTGCGAGGGGGGTCCGGTGTCCGTCACGCCATCCCGACGCGCCGTGCTCACAGCGGCCGCTGTCGGCGCTGCCGGGCTTCGCCTCGGGACCGCGGCCGGTGCGTCGCGTGTGCAGCCGCTTCCCGCCACCAGCGACCCGGTGCTGCACGCGGTGCGCCGGCTTTCCTACGGCCCCACGCCCACCCTGATGAGCACCGTGCGGCAGATGGGCGTCCAGGCCTGGGTCGCCGACCAACTGGCCAGCAAGACCCTCGCCGATCCGCAGACGGATGCGCTGGTGGAGACGTTCGCCACCAGCCGGCTGCCGGCGCCCGCGTTGAACGCGCTGATGGACGAGGGACTGCGCGATCCCGTCGGCGAGCTCCAGACCGCCACGACCGTGCGGGCGGCGTGGGGCGAGCGGCAACTCGGCGAGCTGCTCGTCGAGCTGTGGTCCAACCACTTCAGCATCGACGCCAGCCTGACGAAGGTGCGGGCCTTCAAGGTCCCTGACGACCGGGACGTCGTGCGCGCACATGCGCTGGGCACCTTCCGGGACCTGCTTCAGGCCAGTGCCCAGAGCCCGGCGATGCTGTCCTACCTTGACAACGCGATCTCGCGAGGCGACCGGCCGAACGAGAACTACGCCCGCGAGCTGCTCGAGCTGCACACCGTCGGCGTCCACGGCGGCTACGTGCAGCGCGACGTGCGCAACGCGGCCCTCGTCTTCACCGGATGGACGGTCGACGCCACCACGGGGGCTTTCCGCTACGAGCCGACCTGGCACCACGTCGGTCCGGTCGCGGTCATGGGCTGGCAGTCGGACAACCGCGATCCAGCAGCCGGCGTGGCGGTGGGTCAGTCTTTGCTCGACTACCTGGCAGCCCACCCCGCGACCGCTCGGCGGATCGCGACCAAGCTGGTCCGGCGCTTCGTTGACGACGAGCCGCCCGGCTCCCTCGTGGAGAGCACCGCAGCCGTCCTGCGTGCGAACGGCACCGCCGTCATTCCCGCTGTCGAGCACATCGTGGCGTCCGCCGAGTTCGCCCGTAGCGCCGGGCGGAAGACCAGGCGACCCTTCGAGTGGTTCGTCGCCTCGGTCCGCGCGCTGGGGCTCAGCTTCGTGCCCTACGCCGGGTTGACCGAGGACCGCGGCATCAACGACGCCTTGGGCCGGCTGGGGCAACTGCCGTTCGGCTGGCACCCGCCGGACGGCTACCCGGACCTGGCTGTGGTCTGGACGTCGACGGCGTCGCTGCTCACCCGCTGGGACCTGGCCCAGGCGCTGGTCAGCGGCGGGGTATCGGGCCTGCAGGCCTTCGACGCCAAGACTTTCCTCGGCACACCTGTCCCCGCCACGGCGGGTGCGCTGGTGGACGCGGTGGCCGCCCGTATCCTCGGGGCTCCCCCCCGGCCGGGCCTGCGCGAGCCGCTGGTGCGCAGCCTGGGCAAGCCCTCCGCGGCGGCTCTGACGGCCGCGGAGGCCACAGCGTTGACGCCGGAGCTCGCCGCGCTGGTGCTCAGCTCCCCCGACATGCAGGTGCGCTGATGACCGCCGAGATCCCGGGCGGGGAGCTCGACTGTTGCTCGGGTAGCGGGACGAGCCGCCGGAGGTTCCTCGCCGGGATGGCAGCCCTGGCCGGCGCCGGCCTGCTCGACGTGGGCGGGGCGCAGTACGCGTTCGCGGCGGGGCCGCGCACCCGGGGAGATCTGCTGGTCGTGGTGTCGTTGCGGGGCGGAGCCGACGGGCTGTCCCTCGTGCCGCCCTTGGCCGACCCCGGATACCTGGCAGCTCGCCCGTCGATCGGTATCCCGGCGCGGACGGCGCTGCCGTTGGACCGGTCATTCGGCCTCCATCCGCGAATGGCGCCGCTGATGCCGTTCTGGCACCAAGGACAGCTGGCTTTCGTGCAGGCGGTCGGCGACGCGGACGGCAGCCGATCGCACTTCGAGGCGACCGACAACATGGAGCGCGGGACGGACGCGGACCTTCAGCTCGGCACGGGCTGGCTGGACCGGCACCTGGACAGCCGGGGGGTCCGCGGCACGGACTTCCCTGCCCTGGCCATCGGCGGCACGACGCCGGTCAGCCTCCGGGGCCCGGCACCCGCCCTGTCGTTGTGGTCGGTCGCGGACGCGCGGGTGCACTGCCCGCCGGCGCTGGCCGTAGGGGTCGAGCGGGCGCTGAACGGGATGTACGACGGGGTCGCGGGTCCGGTGGGTGAGGCCGGTCGGGTCACCCTTGATGCGCTGCGTCGCCTCGCGCCCTTCCGGGACCACGCCTACGTGCCCCGGTCGGGCACCACCTACCCGTCCAACGGACTGGGCTACGAGCTGTCCCAGGTCGCCCAGGTCGCCAAGGCAGGAGTGGGGTTGGAGGTCGCCTGCGTCGAGTACGGCGGCTGGGACACCCACACCGCGATGGGCGTTCCGACCAGCGGTGCCATGGCGGACCTGGTCGGCGGCTTCGCGTCGGCGCTGGCGGCCTTCGCGACCGATCTCGGTCCGCTGCTGCGGACCACGACGATTGTGACGCTCACGGAGTTCGGCCGTCGGGTCGCCGAAAACGCCAGCAACGGCGTGGACCACGGGCACGGCGGGGTGATGCTGGCGCTGGGTGGCGGCATTCGTGGCGGCCGGGTCTACGGGCGTTGGCCCGGCTTGGCGCCCAAGGACCTCGAGCAGGGCGACCTGCAGGCAACGACCGACTACCGCGACGTGCTTGCTGAGGTGGTGCGGCGCCGGCTAGGCAACGCTCGGGTGGACCAGGTCTTCCCAGGCCACCGGGCGAGGGAGCTGGGCCTGACCGTCGGGCGCTGATCGCCGCCGCGCTCCTGGTGGTGCCGCGTCAGGGGCGGCCGAGCGCCCGGTAGGTCCAGCCGGCTGCCCGCCAGGTGGCCGGGTTGAGGGCGTTGCGCCCGTCCACGATCCGCTTGTGCGCGACCACGCCGGACAGGGCGGCTGGGTCCATCTCCCGGAACTCCGACCACTCGGTCAGGTGCAGCATGACGTCGGCGCCCTGCGCAGCCTGGATCGCGGTGTCGGCGTAGCCCAGCTCGGGGTGCAGCCGCTTGGCGTTGTCCATGGCGGCCGGGTCGTAGACAGTGACAGTGGCGCCCTGCGCCTGCACGGTCGAGGCCACGTCGAGGGCAGGGCTGTCCCGGATGTCGTCGCTGTTGGGCTTGAAGGCGGCGCCGAGGACGGCGACCCGGATGCCCGAGAAGTTCCCGCCGACCAGCTCGCGCGCGAGGTCGACCATGCGGGCCCGGCGGCGCAGGTTGATCGCGTCGACCTCTTTGAGGAACGACAGGGCCTGGTCGACCCCCAGCTCGCCGGCCCGCGCCATGAAGGCCCGGATGTCCTTAGGGAGGCAACCACCGCCGAAGCCCAGGCCGGCGTGCAGGAACCGGCCGCCGATGCGGGTGTCGTAGGAGAGCGCCTCGGACAGCTTCGTCACATCGCCGTGCGTGACCTCGCAGACCTCGGCCATCGCGTTGATGAACGAGATCTTGGTGGCGAGGAACGCGTTGGCCGCGACCTTCACCAGCTGCGCGGTGGCGAAGTCGCAGACGACAACGGGGGTCGGGAGGTCGATGACGGGGGCGAAGGACTCCCGCAGCACGCGCTCGGCGTTCTCCGACCGGACGCCGAAAACCAGGCGGTCTGGGGTGAGCGTGTCCTCGACCGCGAACCCCTCGCGCAGGAACTCCGGGTTCCACGCCAGCTCCACGCCGCGCGCAGTCGCGTTCTGGGCCAGCTGGTCGGCCAGGCGCTCCGCGGTACCGGCGGGGACGGTCGACTTCCCGACCACGAGCGCGCCGTCCCGCAGGTGCGGCACCAGCGACGTGAACGCAGCGTCCACGTAGCTCATGTCGGCCGCGTACTCGCCCTTCTTCTGCGGCGTACCCACGCAGAGGAAGTGCACGTCCGCGAAGGCTCCGAGCTCGGCGTAGGAGGTGGTGAAGCGCAGGCGGCCCGTGTCGAGGTTCTTGCGCAGCAGCTCAGGCAGGCCGGGCTCGAAGAACGGCACCTCTCCGTCGTTGAGCTTGGCGACCTTGTCGGCGTCGACGTCGAGCCCGAGCACCTCGAACCCCAGCTCGGCCATGCACACCGCGTGGGTGGCGCCGAGGTAACCGGTGCCGATGACGCCGAGGCGGGGACGGCTGGCGGAACGTGCGTCGGACGTCATCGTGAGAACCTCAGTCGGCGGTCGCAATGGGACCGCCACAGGGTAATGGCGTCGCGCGGGTCGACCTACGATGCCGGGTATGGACTCCACGTATCCGCTCTATGGGCTCACCGACGAGCACGAGCTGCTCCGCGCGAGTGTGCGGCAGCTGGCCGAGGACAAGATCGCGCCGCGCGCGGCCGAGATCGACCGGACAGCGGAGTACCCCGAGGACGTGCACCAGGTGCTCCGCCACGCCGACCTGCTGGCCCTGCACGTCCCCGAGCAGTACGGCGGACCAGGGGCCGACAAGATCTCGCACTGCCTCGTGGTCGAGGAGATCGCGCGGGTGTGCGCGGCCAGCAGCCTGATCCCGATGGGCAACAAGCTCGGGACGACCGGGATGATCCTGTCCGGCTCGGAGGACCTCAAGCAGCGCTACCTGCCGGCTGTGGCCGCCGGCGAGTCCACGTTCTCCTACGCGCTGTCCGAGCGCGAGGCCGGTTCGGACGCGGCCGCCATGCGTACGCGGGCAACGCGTGACGGCGACGCCTACGTCCTCAACGGGACCAAGTGCTGGATCACCGGAGCAGGGGTCTCGACCCACTACACGGTCATGGCCGTCACCGATCCCGCCGCCGGCTCCCACGGGATCTCCGCCTTCGTCGTTCACGCCGACGACCCGGGCTTCTCCTACGGAGCCAAGGAGCGCAAGCTAGGGATCAAAGGGTCCCCCACGCGGGAGATCTACTTCGAGGACTGCCGCATCCCGGCCGACCGGCTGATCGGGGCCGAGGGGACAGGGTTCAAGACCGCCCTGATGACCCTTGACCACACCCGGCTCGGTATCGGGGCGCAGGCCGTCGGGATCGCCCAGGGGGCGCTCGACGCTGCCGTGGCGTACGTGAAGGAGCGCCGCCAGTTCGGCAAATCCGTCGCAGAGTTCCAGGGAGTGCAGTTCATGCTCGCCGACATGGCGATGCGCGTCGAGGCTGCTCGGCAGCTGGTGTATGTCGCGGCGGCCAAGGCAGACCGGGGAGCACCCGACCTCACCTTCGCCAGTAGCGCCGCGAAGTGTTTCGCCTCCGACACCGCCATGGCGGTCACGACCGACGCCGTGCAGCTGTTCGGCGGGTACGGCTACACGCAGGACTTCCCGGTGGAACGCATGATGCGCGACGCGAAGATCACCCAGATCTACGAGGGCACCAACCAGATCCAGCGCATGGTGATGGCACGCCAGATTCTCCGCTAGGCCCCTGGGCGGTCCCGAGGTAGGCGAAACCGGACATCGAGGGAAACAACCACCCGTTCGGCCCTGAAGTCCGGGCGCAGATCGGCCGAAAGAGGGGGGGACAGCCCCCTCATCCCAGGAGGACGCCGTGGCGTCCGGAACCCGCACACCCAGCTCCGGCGGAGAACACGTGATCCTCGCCTCGGACGGCCTGCAGGCCTACGTCGAGGAAGGCGCGAACCGCGTCGTGGCACTGCTGCGCGCCGGCATCCCGCTCACCCTTCTGCTCGATCTCGCTGAGCCGAAAGGCCCTGACTCGGCGGCCCTGTACTCCGCGGAGGCGCGCCAGCAACGCTGAGTCTCCGGCCCTGTGGCGGTGACGGTGGCGGTGACGGTGGCGGTGACGGTGGCGCCGGTGGTGTCTCGCTCGCCACCGAGGGTGGCTACCGCAGAGAAACCGCCGCTGAGGCGACGCAGAACGTCCGAAACCCGGGGGTTAGCCGCTGCTTGGTGCGGTGCCGCGCCCCGGCTCGCCCTTCAGCGGTGACCTGGGCGGTGCGCCAGGTCGGCTACCGCAGAGAAACCGCCGCTGAGGCGACGCAGAACGTCCGAAACTAGGGGGTTAGCCGCTGCTTGGTGCGGCGAGCCTCAGCGGGCGGCGAGGCTCAGCCGGCGGCGAGGCGCAGCGCCCCGGCC
>JALYIZ010000141.1 GCA_030775505.1 Actinomycetota bacterium
GGCCTCGCGCGATGCCGCCCGCACCGCGACGAGGGCGGCGACCCCGACCAGCCCGGTGCCGAAGGAGACCACCGCTGCCACGAGCGCGTCGCCGAGGACGTCCCGGAGCTGTCCGTTGACCCGTTGCTGCAGCGCCACCATCGCCCCGGAGACCACGGCGGCCCCGAGCGCGAGGTACGTCCCCGTCGGACCGCTGGCGGCCCGCGTCACTACTCGACGATCTTGGAGATGGGCAGCTCGAGGATGTCGCGCGCACCGGCCGCCTTCAAGGCCGGGATCAGCGTGTTGACGCCGAGCTTGGGAACGACCGTCTCCAGCGCGTGCATGTCGGCCGTGGCCAGCGCCATGATGGTCGGCGAGCTCATCGCAGGCAGGACCGCGAGGACGGCCGCGAGCCGCTCAGCGGCAACGTTGAGCTTCAGCAGCACGTGTGCGCGGGCTCGCAGCGCCCCCTGAAGCAGCACCACGACGTCGTCCATCGCGGCGCGCTTGGCCGGGTCCTCGTACGCGGTCCGATTCGCGATCAGCTCGGTCCGGCTGGTGAGCAACGTGGCGAGGATCCGCAGCCCGGCCTTGCGCAGGCTCGAACCGGTCTCGGTCAGGTCGACGATCGCGTCGACGATGTCGGGGATCTTGGCCTCGGTCGCACCGTGGCTGGTGAACACACGCGCCTTCACGCCGTGTTCGGCCAGGTACCGGCGAGTCGTCTCAGGCATCTCGGTCGAGACCCGCACACCTTCCGGCAGGTCCGACACGGCCTGCCAGGGTGACTCCTTCGGCACGGCCAGCACGACACGCACCGGGTCGTCGGTGGCCCGACCGCCGCCGATCTCGCCGAGACTGACCACGTCCGCTCCGGTCTCGGTGATCCAGTCCCGTCCGCTGATGCCCAGGTCGAAGATGCCCTGCTCCACGTACGTCGGGATCTCCTGCGGACGCAGGAAACGGACCTTGTCGATGCGCGGGTCGTCGATGGCCGCGTGGTAGTCGCGGTCCGACCCCCGGACCACGGTGAGGTCCGCGGAGCGGAACAGGTCGAGGGTCTGCTTCTCCAGGCTGCCCTTGGGCAGGACGACGGCGAGCACTGCATGCCTTCCGGTTCGGGGAACAACGACAACAACTTCGCGGCTTTAACGCTGCCCGTCGCCCTCCCGGGCCTGGTAGCAGCCGGTTCGCAGTGCCCTGAGCGTGGCGGCGGTGTCCAGGGCCGCAAGCACCGCCTCGCGGCCCTTGTCCTCCTTCGAACCCTGCATGCCTGCCCGGTCACGGGCCTGCTGCTCGTCGTCGACGGTCAGGACGCCGTTACCCACTGGCGTATGGCTGTCCAGCGACACCCGGGTGAGCCCGGCGGTGACCGCATCGCACACGTAGTCGAAGTGGGGCGTGCCACCGCGGATGACGACACCGAGGGCGACCACCGCGTCGTGACTGGCCGCCAGCGACTGGGCGACGACGGGGAGCTCGATCGCCCCGGCCACCCGCACGACCGTGGGCTCGGTGACCCCGCACTCCGCCGCAGCCTGCAGCGCGCCGGCGAGCAGTGCCTCGGCCAGCTCGGAATGCCAGCGGGTGGCGACCACCGCGAGGCTCAGCTGGCGGGCATCGACCGGCCGCGCCGCGGGCGCGCCCGATCCGCTCATGTGCGCTCCCCTTCCTCGTCGCCACCGACTGAGTCGGCTGCGGCCTCGGTGTCCTCGTCCTCGAACGCCGCGAGACCCGGCAGGTCGTGACCCATCCTGTCCCGCTTGGTCTGCAGGTACCTCAGGTTTTCCTTCGTGGGGTGGGCGGGCAGCCGGACCCGGCCGACGACCTCGATCCCGTACCCCTCCAGCCCGGCCCGCTTCTCCGGGTTGTTGGTGAGCAGCCGCATGCTGGTGATACCGAGGTCGGCCAGGATCTGCGCGCCTGTCCCGTAGTCGCGGGCGTCGGCAGGCAACCCGAGCTCAAGGTTGGCATCGACCGTGTCGGCACCGGCATCCTGCAGTTGGTAGGCCTGCAGCTTGTGCATCAGGCCGATGCCCCTGCCCTCATGCCCTCTCACGTAGAGCACGACCCCTCGGCCCTCCGCGGCCACAGCCTGCAGGGACGCGTCGAGCTGCGGCCCGCAGTCGCAGCGCTTGGAGCCGAAGACGTCACCAGTCAAGCACTCCGAGTGCACCCGGACCAGGACGTCGCTCCCGTCGCCGATCTCCCCGCGGACAAGAGCGACATGGTCGATGCCGTCGATCAGGGACTCGTAGCCGAATGCCTGGAAGTTCCCGTGCCGCGTCGGGATCGTCACCTCGGCGACGCGGGCGACCTGCTTCTCCGTCCTTCGCCGCCAGGCGATCAGGTCGGCGATCGAGACGATTGACAGCCCGTGCTCGCGAGCGAAGTTCTTCAGCTCCTCCAGGCGGGCCATGTCGTGGTCGTCCTTCTGCGACACCAGCTCGCAGATCACGCCGACAGGGGCCAGCCCGGCCATCCGGCACAGGTCGACTGCCGCCTCCGTGTGGCCGGCTCGCCGCAGCACGCCGCCGTCGAGCGCCCGCAGCGGGTTCACGTGCCCGGGACGGGTGAGGTCGTACGGGGTCGTCTGACGGTCGGCCAGTACGCGGCAGGTCAGGGCCCGGTCCGCCGCAGAGATCCCGGTGCTTACCCCGACGCGGGCGTCGACCGTGACCGTGTAGGCGGTGCGCATGCGTTCCTGGTTGCTGCTGACCATCAGCGGGAGCTCGAGGCGGTCCAGGTCGGCGGCGGTCATCGGGACGCACACGTAGCCACTGCTGTACCGGATCATGAACGACATCAGCTCCGAGGTGGCCATCTCCGCCGCGAAGATCAGGTCGCCCTCGTTCTCCCGGTCCTCGTCGTCGACGACGATCACCGCCTTGCCAGCGGCGATGTCGGCGACGGCACGCTCGATGCTGTCGAGCCCTGCCGCGTCGTCGGTGCTGTCCTCGAGGGGGGCGCTCATGAGGTCTCCACGCTAGAGGGCCGGGCCGCGAGCAGCTTCTCGACGTACTTGGCGGTCAGATCCACCTCGAGGTTGACCGGGTCGCCTGGCTGCCGGTGGCCCAGCGTCGTCAGCTCGAGCGTCGTGGGGATCAGGCTCACCTCCAGCCAGCCGGGACCGAGCCCGGACACCGTCAGCGACACCCCGTCCAGCGTGACCGACCCCTTCAGCACGACGTAGCGGTCGAGAGCGTCGGGCAGTGAGACGCGCAGGACGGTCCAGCGCGCGGTCGGGGTGACGGACAGCACCGACACCTGCGCATCGACGTGGCCCTGGACGAGGTGGCCGCCGAGGCGGTCGGAGAGGCGGCGGGCCCGTTCGAGATTCACGGGGTTGCCTGTCGACAAGGCGCCCAGCGCGGAGTGCTCAAGCGTCTCGCGCATGACGTCAGCCGTGAAGGTCTCGTCGCCCGTCTCGACCACTGTGAGGCAGACGCCGTTCACCGCAATCGAGTCGCCGTGGGCGGCGTCGCTGGTCACGAGCGGCCCCCGGACCCTCAGCCGGGCCGAGTCGTCGAGCCGCTCCACAGCGGTGACCTCGCCGAGCTCCTCCACGATGCCGGTGAACATCTATGCCGTCCTTCCGGTCAGCCGTGGTGCGGGACGCAACGTCAGGCGCACATCGCCACCGGTCACCGTCACGTCATCGAGACGCAACCGGGTCGCGTCGCTGATCGTTCCCACGCCGATGTCACCCAGCGCGGCTGGGCCGGCGCCCAGCAGCACCGGGGCGAGGTAGGCCACGACGCGGTCGACGAGGCCGGCGCGCAGGAAGGCGGCTGCGACGGTGGGGCCGCCCTCCACCAGGACACTGACGACGCCGTGGCGGTGCAACCGGTCCAGGACGTCCAGGAGATCGTTCCCGGGCAGCACCCAGGCCGGGTGGACCGCAGCCCCCGGGGGGGTCCGCCCGTGGTTGTCCAGCACCACACGCAGCGGCTGCCGGAGGGGTTCCGGGTCTCCGGACACGGCCCGGACCGTGAGCGCGGGGTCGTCCGCGAGCACCGTGCCGACGCCGACCAGGACCGCGTCGGACTGGGCTCGCAGCCGGTGCACGTCGGCGCGCGCCGCCTCCGAGGTGATCCATTGCGAGGTGCCGTCTGCTGCGGCTGACCTGCCGTCCAGCGTCGCGGCGAGCTTCCAGGTCACGAACGGCCGGCCGGTCCGCTGCGCGGACAACCACGCCTCCAGCGGTCCACTGCGTACGACGTCGTCGAGCACTCCGCCGATGACCTCGACGCCGGCGTCGGTCAGCTCGGCCGCTCCGCCCCCGGCCTGTGGGGTCGGGTCCGGAACTGCGTAGACGACCCGGCTCACGCCGGCCGCGAGCAGTGTCTGGGTGCACGGTCCGGTGCGACCGGTGTGCCGGCAGGGCTCGAGGGTGACGACGGCGGTGGCGTTGCGGGCGTGGTCGCCGGCGCGGGCGAGGGCGAGGGCCTCGGCGTGCGGGCCGCCGGGGGGTGAGGTGGCCCCCTCCCCCACCGTCCGGCCGTCCCGGTCGAGGATGACCGCGCCGACGGGCGGGTTGGGGCTGGTGGCGCCCCACACGGCCTCGGACAGGGCCAGGGCGCGGCGCATCGCCGTCTCGAACTGGCTGGTCCCCATCTCACCCGCTCCCTGCGCCGCTGACGGCTCCCCGGGACGCAGGCGAAGGCAACGGCCGCAGGCACGGCCGGTCCACCGCCCGCGCGCTGCCTCTCCTCCGGACTCTCACCGTCGGTCCCGGGGTTCCACCGGGTCCACCGCTGGCTGGCTGCGAGCGGGTCGCGGACTGTCACCGCCGGTTCGGATTTTCACCGACCCCGGAGCGCGCGTGACTGACGCCGTTGATCGTAGCGGTCAGGCGCCGTCAAGCACCTTCTGGGCCGCTGCCCGCAACCCCTCGACTGCGGCCGCCGGATCCGGGCTCTTGTACACGGCATTGCCGGCCACGAAGACGTCAGCACCGGCCTCGGCGCACCGTTCGATCGTGTCCAGCGTGACCCCGCCGTCCACCTGCAGCCACACCTCGAGGTCGCGCCCGCGGATCGCCTCGGCGCATCGGCGCAGCTTGGGCAGCACCGCGTCGATGAAGGGCTGCCCGCTGAAGCCCGGCTCGATGGTCATGACCAGCAGCATGTCGAGCTCGGGCAGCAGGTCCAGGTAGGGCTCGATGGGTGTGGCGGGGTTGAGGGCCATGCCGGCGCGGGCGCCCGCGGCCCGAAGCGTCCGGGCCAGCCGGACGGGCGCGCCTGCCGCCTCGACGTGGAACGTGACGCTGGACGCGCCTGCTTCGGCGTAGCCCGGTGCCCAGCGGTCCGGGTCCTCGATCATCAGATGGCAGTCGACGGGCAGCGCTGTGGAGCGCAGGACCGCTTCGACGACGGGCAGGCCCAGCGTAAGGTTGGGCACGAAGTGGTTGTCCATCACGTCGACGTGCACCCAGTCGGCGTTGCTCACGGCCGCGACCTCGTCGGCGAGCCGGGCGAAGTCCGCCGACAGGATGCTCGGGGCGAGCTGGGCGCGCGGCACGCCGGCAGTCTAGGGAGCCTCAGCGCGCGCATCCCGGTAGAGCACCGCGACATGCATGGCGTCTGTGCCGTGCAGGTGTGGCCACAGCTGCACGGCAGGGCCCGCGCCCAGGTGTGGGACGCCGGGGAACAGCGGGCGTGCGTCGGCCTGCCGTAGCTCGGGATGGCGGCGTAGGGCGTCGCCGACCGGGACGAGCGTCTCGGCAAGGTGCGGCGAGCAGGTCGCGTACACGAGTACCCCCCCGGGCCGCAGCATCCGGACCGCCGCATCGAGCAGCTGGCCCTGGAGCTTTGTCAGCGCGGGGAGATCGGCTGGCTGACGGCGCCAGCGCGCCTCAGGCCGTCGACGCAGGGCACCGAGGCCGCTGCACGGC
>JALYIZ010000142.1 GCA_030775505.1 Actinomycetota bacterium
GCGAGACCGACGTGCTCGTGGCCACCACGGTCATCGAGGTGGGCGTGGACGTGCCCAACGCGGCGGTCATGGTGGTGATGGACGCCGACCGGTTCGGCGTGTCGCAGCTGCACCAGCTGCGCGGCCGCGTCGGCCGCGGGTCCCATGCCGGCCTGTGCCTGCTCGTCACCGAGGCCCCCGAGGGCTCGCCCGCCTACGAACGGGTGACCGCGGTGGCGGCCACCAATGACGGCTTCGAGCTCTCCCGGGTGGACCTCGAGCAGCGGCGGGAGGGCGACGTCCTGGGTTCCGCTCAGTCGGGGAGCCGGTCTTCGCTTCGGCTCCTTCGCCTGTTGCGGGACGAGGAGATCATCAGCGCCGCGCGGCTGGCCGCCGGGGAGCTCGTCCGGCGGGACCCGATGTTGGCCGGGCACCCCGCGCTGCGCCAGGCCGTCCTCGACCTCCTCGACGAGGACCAGGTGGGCTTCCTCGAGAAGGCCTGACGGCAGGTCCAGGCCACCGGCCGTCGAAGACCCCCGGACCACCCAGCTCCCGGAGACCCTTCATGCGCACTGCCCCGACCGTCCGGCTGCTGAGCGCGGCACTGCTGCTCGCCGGCGGCGCCACCGCCGCGACGTCACAGGCTGCCGCCGTCCCGCAGGCCAGGTTCAGCCAGCCCATGCTGCTCGCGGGCGGGGGTGCGGAGCCGAGCATCCGGGTGCCGGGCGACAAGCTCTCGGCGGCGTACGTGTCCGCACCCTCCGGCATGGGCAGCAACTTCTGGCGGATCACCGAGAAGAAGAACCCGGACCGGTCCACCGCCTTCGTGCAGAGCCCCGTCCAGCAGCCCGACCTCGGCACCGGAGGGGGCGACTCGGAGATCAGCGTGGGCAACGCCCCGTACGGGGAGACGCGCTGCTACCCGATCGCCTACTCGGGGCTGCACAACATCGACGCCCTCAACAACTTCACCGTCGCCCGCTCCACCGACTGTGGCAAGACCTTCACGCTCACCAACCCGGTCGGCACGCAGAACACGCTCACCGACCGGCAGTGGCAGACGTTCGACGGTGCGAAGACCAACTTCCTGATCTTCCACAAGGTGGACACCAGCCAGATCGTGGTCGCCGAGTCGATCGACGCGGGCAACACCTACGTGTCGCTGTCGCCGGACGGCGCGCACGGGATCATCGACCCCACCACCGCGCCGTCGGTGGGCAACAACAACCAGGTCGGCAACATCACGACCGACTACGCGACGCCGACGGGCAGCAACAACCTGCTCTCCGGCGAGCCGACGCACGTGCTGTACGCCACCTTCGGCGGCCCTGCGGACCCGGCGGACAACGCTGCGGCGCAGGTGGACTCCAACCTCCCCACGAGCGCCTACAACCACATCGACACGATCTACGTGGCCAAGAGCACGGACGGCGGGGTGACCTGGAAGGACACCAAGGTGTTCTCCGTGCCCCCGACCAGCCGCCGGGAGCTCAACCTGCTGTTCCCCGTCGTCGCCACGGACCGCAAGGGCAACGTGTACTCGCTGTGGTCCGACGGCTTCCGGATCCAGTACGCCGTCAGCACCGACCACGGCCTGACGTGGTCCGCTCCGCACCAGGTCAACCATGACAACCGGGGTGCCCTGCCCGACACCGGCAGGGCGGACCTGTTCCCGTGGATGGGAGCGGGAGCCGACGGGATGCTCGACGTCGTCTGGTACCACGGTTCCGGTGGCGCACCGGGGTCCAACCTCAAGTACCGCAACCCTGGCGACAAGTCCACGCACTGGACGGTGGCCTTCGCCCAGCTGGGCAACGCGACTGCGCGCGACGGTTCTGGCGCGGCATCCCCGCGGGAGCTCACCTATAGCGACGCGGTCACCCCGGTCATCCACACGGGCGCGATCTGCAACAACGGCATCGGCTGTGACCTGATCCCGGGCCAGACCGGCGACCGCTCCCTGCTGGACTTCTTCCAGGTGGCGATCGACAAGGCCGGACGGGCCAACATCGCGCTGGCAGACAACGAGGCGGCGCCAGGAGCCAACATCTCCGCCTACATCCGGCAGACGAGCGGCTACTCGCTGACGACCGGGCGCCTGCTGCCGCGCGAGGTTGTCAGGCCACCCGTCCTGACCTGTGCTGCGGACGCGTCCTTCACCGACCCGGCCGGCGATGCGACGCAGGTGGCGGGGGTCGCGACCCCGCTGCCCAACGCGCCAGCCCTGGACATCGTCCGCGGGTACGTGACGTTCGACGCCGCGCGCAAGGTCGTCGTCCTCCACACCAAGATGCTGGATCTGAAGCAGGACCCCCCGCAGGGGGCCACCGGGGAGCAGGTGGAGTTCTCCTTCGCCTATGCCGGGCAGACCTTCCAGGCGGTCGGGGACCACGACGTGACACAGACTGCCGACTCGTTCCACATGGAGCAGTTCGCCACGACGCGTACGACGGTCGGGGGTCCCCTGACAGGGGCCTTCGACAAGGCGTCGTCGGAGGTCCGGGTCGACGTTCCGGTGGGCCTTTTCGCCGCCGCGGGCAAGGGGCCCGTCGTCAAGCCAGGCGCCCGGTTCACCGGGCTCGCGATCACGACCCGCAGGGACGACGCCAATCTGGTGGTGCCGACCGCCGACGTCGCCGGCGGGCTCGGCTGTCCCTTCATCGTCCCCAGTGGACGGGTGCGCGCGCACGCGGAGGTGACGCCCACTCTCACCGTCCCGGCCGGGCTCGACACCAGGCCGGTTCCGCTGACGGCAGCGCGCGCTGCCAGGCTGCCCGCCACGGGCTCGCCGACGGCGGTGGCACTCGTGGCGGCGGGACTCCTTCTCGCCGTGGCCGGGTTCCGGAGGCGCCGCCCGGTCCGGTCGTGAATCACCGTGCCGGGAAGGGGTGACGGCGAGGAGCCTGGGTACGTGGGCGATCATGACGGCCGCCCCGAGCAACGCGGAGGTCCGTGCCTGGGCACGGAGCAACGGACTGGACGTGCCCGCCCGCGGTCGCGTGCCCGCCGCCATGGTCGAGGCGTACCTGGCACGTGCCGAGGCGGACGACGGGTCCGACGGACCGCACCTGGGGGAGGTGGCCGAGCAGCTGCACCAGGAGGCTGAGGCCCTCATCGCGGTCTCGGCCGACCACGACCTGGTCGAGGGGGAGGTCCGGGACCTGGTCGCCGGAGTCGACGAGGAGAACCCGTTCGGTCGCCGTGGGCGCCCGTTCGCGGAGCACTCACCCCTGCGGCTCGGTTTCACGGTGACGCTTGGCGGCCTGCTGGCCCTCGAGCTGGGCCGAGCTGTGCTCGCCACGCGGGCGGTCCTCGTCCTGCTTCTCGTGTCCGCCTTCCTGGCGATCGGGCTCGACCCGGCGGTCACGTGGCTGGAGCGCCGCGTGCGCCGTGGCGCGGCTGTCACCCTGGTACTCACGGCGTTCCTGGCGCTGTTCGGCGGGTTCGTCGTCGCGGCCATCCCGCCCCTGACCACGCAGGTCGCTGGTCTGGTGGCCCATGGTCCGCAGTACGTCGACGAGATGGCCCGCAACTCGACGGTCCGCAGCCTCGACCGCCACTTCCACTTCCTCGCCGGCGCCCGACGGGAGGCCGGACGGCTGCCGGACACGGGGGTGAAGGCGGTCGGCGGAGTCCTCGGGGCCGGGGCCGCGGTGCTGGGTGCGCTGGCCTCCCTCGTCACCCTGGTCACCCTGACCGTGTACCTGCTCGCCAACATGCCGAGCATCAAGCGCTACTGCTACCTCTTGGTCCCGCGGACCAGACGGGCCAGGGTGTCGCTGCTGTCCGACGAGATCCTGGCCAGGGTCGGCGGGTACGTCCTGGGCAACCTCGCGACGTCGGTCGTTGCCGGAGGTACGGCACTTGTGTTCATGCTCGTCACGGGCATGCCCTACGCCGTCACCCTCGCCCTGCTGATCGCGATCACCGACCTGATCCCCCTCGTCGGCGCCACCATCGGGGCGGCCATCGTCGTCCTGGTCGCCTTCCTGAGCCAGGGAGTGGGCGTCGGCCTGGCGAGCATCGTCTTCTTCACGATCTACCAGCAGTTCGAGAACTTCGTCCTGGTGCCGCGGGTCATGAAGCGCACCGTGGACGTCAGCCCACTCGTGACGATTCTGGCCGCGCTGATCGGTGCAGCGCTGCTCGGAATCGTGGGAGCGCTAATGGCGATCCCGGTGGCTGCCGCGATCCAGCTGGTCGTCCGCGAGGTACTGCTGCCCCGGCAGAACGAGGCCTGACAGTCAGGAATGCGGGAGGACGACCCCGCCCACCGGCACCGCACCGAGGGGGTCGCCGGCGGCGTCGACGATGCCATAGGGCGCGCACGTGGGGGGCGGCGTCACGGGCAGACCCATCCGACCGACGAGTGTGATGTCGGCACAGGCGACATGGTCGCCGATGGTCGGTGAGACGTTGAAGATGATGTTGTCGTTGACCGGCACCTCCGCCGCAATGACCGGGACGTAGGCGGCAGGTGCGATCAGGTAGCCCAGCTGGTCGTTGGCCAGGCCGAGCTGGATCACCTCCTGGGCGCCAGTACCCACGGCGGACCGGATGTCGTCGCCGATCCGCGGGAAGCCCTCGCCCGGCGTGGCGGCGATGACGACGTCACCAACCCGCAGCGTGCCGACCACCGTTCGGATCGTCTGCCCGACAACCCAGGGGGACTCGTGGTTGCGCAGCAGCTTGGCGCCGACGTAGGCGCCGGCGGTGAACAGGCCCGTCACGGCCGGGCCGGTGATGGCCTCGCGGATGAACCCCTGCTCGCCAGCGACGGGACCCGTCACCTGCCGGGCGTGCGCAAGTGCGTCCGCGACGTGCGCGCCGTAGTTGAGGACCAGGGCGGTCTTGCGATCCATCACGTTGTAGCCGGGATTGGTCGACCTGGTGAACGAGCACGCAGGACGGCACGGCTGGGTGCCGCCGAGAGCGCCCACCATGGCGAGCCCCTGCCCGCCGTACTGCCGGGACATCGCCTCGGACAGGAACTGCGGCCAGTCGCCGTGCAGGCCCTGGCCGCCGCCCGCGGTGGCATGCGCGGCGAACGCCATGAACGTCAGCGGGTGCCGTCCGCTCGGGGTCGTCGCCTGGAGGACGCGGACGAGGCCGTCCTTGCCCGGGGTGGCGCAGGCGTCGGGTCCGGGGTAGCTGGGGGTCTTGGACTGGTTGAGCGCCTCCGAGCAGGCCTGGTTGTAGACCAGGTCGCTGGCGTCGGAGTGCCCGGTGCGCAGCGTCGCGAGCTGACGGAGCCGGTAGGCGTCGACGATCGCGGCCACCGTCTGCGTCTTGACCCGCTCCAGATAGGCCGTCGAGGAGCCGCCCCACACACCGATCGTGTCGGGGCCGCTGTGGGTGTGGTCGGCGGCGATGACGATGTGGCCAACCGGCAGCCGCGGGATGGCCTTCGCCACCGCGAGCGCCATGTCACGCAGTCCGTAGGGGCCGTCCTCGTAGGCGGCGAAGTACCCCTGGGTCTCGATACTCGCCACCGCGACCGCGTTGGTCCCGTCGTCGACGACCATTGCGCGCGAGCGGATGTGTTCGCCCTTCGCGGCGTCGCGACCGCCGCGGCCCACCACGGCGTTGGGGATGACCGAGCCGTCACCCAGTCCGAACCCACCGAGGTTGACCACGCCGACCGGGGTGATGTCGCGTGTCGCGGCACCCACCAGGTACGCCGGTGTGCGCAGCAGGGTCACCCGGGTCGAGCCGCCAGGTGTGGGTACGCCGACCTGGTATCGGTAGGCGGCTCCCGGTGCGAGCGCGCGGTCGTCGAAGGTGGTGCTGCCCCCGGGGAGCGTGGCCAGGACCGCTCCGTCGCGCACGACCTCGACGCGGCGCCCGGGGTCGCCGGCCTGCCACGTGAGCCGCACGGCGTCGTCGCGCAGGAC
>JALYIZ010000143.1 GCA_030775505.1 Actinomycetota bacterium
GGACCGGGAGGAGGCTTCGCCGGCCGCCCCGGCGGCGGTCCCCCCGGTGCCGGTGGTGGTTTCGCGGGCCGGCCGGGCGGTGGTGGCCCCCGCGGTGGCGCCGCGCGCGGTGGCGCGACCCCTGGTGCGTTCGGCAGGTCGGGGAGTGGCCGTCCCGTGCGGGGACGCAAGAGCAAGAAGCAGCGCCGTCAGGAGTTCGACAACCTGGCGGCCCCGACCATGGGCGGTCCGATCCCGCGCGGCAACGGCGAGGTGGTCCGGCTCGCCCGCGGGGCGTCGCTCGCCGACTTCGCCGACAAGGTCAACGCCAACCCGGGATCGCTCGTCCAGGTGGTCTTCACCCAGCTCGGCGAGATGGTCACGGCCACCCAGTCCTGCACCGACGAGACGCTGCAGCTGCTGGGCGTGACACTGGGCTACGAGGTCCAGATCGTCACCCCCGAGGAGGAGGACGCCGAGCTGCTCGACCGCTTCGACCTCTCCTTCGGCGGGGATTACGACTCTGAGGCGCTGCTGGTCCCACGCCCGCCCGTCGTGACGATCATGGGTCACGTAGACCACGGCAAGACCCGACTGCTCGACGCCATCCGGCAGACCGACGTCGTCAAGGGCGAGGCCGGAGGCATCACGCAGCACATCGGCGCCTACCAGGTGCACCACCCGGTCGAGGGTGGTGTGCGCGAGATCACCTTCATCGACACCCCCGGCCACGAGGCCTTCACGGCCATGCGTGCCCGCGGTGCGAAGGTCACCGACATCGCGGTGCTGGTCGTTGCCGCCGACGACGGGGTGAAGCCGCAGACCATCGAGGCTCTCAACCACGCCCAGGCCGCTGACGTGCCGATCGTCGTGGCCGTCAACAAGGTGGACAAGGAAGGGGCTGACCCGGACAAGGTCCGGGGCCAGCTGACCGAGTACGGGCTGGTCGCCGAGGAGTACGGCGGCAGCACCATGTTCGTCAACGTCTCGGCCAAGGCGGGCACCGGCCTCGAGGAGCTCCTCGACGCGATCCTGCTGACAGCGGACGCGGCGCTTGAGCTGCTCGCCGACGACCAGGTCGATGCTCAGGGTGTCGCTATCGAGGCTCGGCTCGACAAGGGCCGCGGTCCCGTCGCCACCGTCCTGGTGCAGCGCGGAACGCTGCGGGTCGGCGACTCCATCGTCGCGGGCGACGCGTTCGGTCGCGTCCGGGCGATGCTCAACGAGCGCGGGGAAAACGTCGAGACCGCAGGACCGGCCCAGCCGGTGCAGGTTCTCGGCTTCACCAGCGTTCCCGGCGCGGGTGACAACTTCCTGGTCGTACCCGAGGACCGGATGGCCCGGCAGATCGCTGAGCAGCGGCAGGCCCGGGAGCGCAACGCCGCGCTCGCACAGAGCAGGGGCCGGCCGACGCTGGAGTCGCTGTTCGAGCGGCTCAAGGAAGGCGAGAAGACCCAGCTCAACCTGATCCTCAAGGGAGACGTGTCCGGCTCGGTCGAGGCCGTCGAGGATGCGTTGCTCAAGATCGACGTGGGCGAGGAGGTGTCGCTGCGGATCATCGGCCGCGGCGTCGGAGCCATCACCGAGAACGACATCAACCTGGCGCGTGCCTCGGACGCGGTCATCCTCGGCTTCAACGTCCGGCCCGAGGGCAATGCCCGCGAGCTGGCCGAGCGCGAGCACGTCGACATCCGGTACTACTCGGTCATCTACGCGGCGATCGACGACATCGAGGCAGCCCTCAAGGGGATGCTCAAGCCCATCTACGAGGAGGTGCAGCTGGGCACCGCCGAGGTCCGCGAGGTCTTCAAGGTCCCGCGCATCGGCAACGTGGCGGGCTCGCTGGTCCGGAGCGGCACGATCGTCCGCAACAGCAAGGCCCGCCTGATCCGCGACGGCGTCGTTGTCGCGGACAACCTGACCGTCGAGTCGCTTCGCCGCTTCAAGGACGACGCCACCGAGGTCCGGGAGGGCTACGAGTGCGGTATCGGACTCGGGTCGTTCAACGACATCAAGGTGGAGGACGTCGTGGAGACCTTCGAGCTGCGCGAGAAGCCACGGGTCTGACCGGCCGCCCGCCAGGCAGAGAGGGAGGGACCGTGTTCATCGGTGCCTTGCAACTCGACGTCCTGCTCGGCGACGTGCACTCGCTGAAGGAGAAGCGCTCCGTCGTCCGGCCGATCGTGGCCGGTCTGCGGCGCACCTTCGAGGTCAGCGCCGCCGAGGCGGGGCACCTCGACCTGCATCGCCGGACGCTGGTCGGGGTGGCCGTCGTGGGTGTGGACGCCCAGCACTGCGGGGAGGTCCTCGACAGCTGCGAGCGATACGTGGCCGATCGTCCTGACGTCGAGGTGCTGTCCGCGCACCGCCGGCTGTTCGGGGAGGAGGACTGATGGTGGACGTCGCGAGGGCCCGCAAGCTGGCCGTCCGCATCCGTGAGGTCGTCGCCTCGACGCTGGAGATGCAGGTCAAGGACCCGAGGCTGGGCATGGTGACCATCACGGACGCGAAGGTGACCCCGGACCTGCGCGAAGCCACGCTGTACTACACGGTGCTCGGGGACGACCGGGCGCGTGCCGACAGCGCCGCGGCACTGGAGAGCGCCCGTGGCGTCCTACGTGCCGCGGTGGGGCGCCAGACCGGGGTGCGGCACACCCCGTCGCTGGCCTTCATCGCCGACGCCGTGCCCGAGACCGCGGGTCGGGTGGAGGAGCTGCTGGCCCTGGCCAGGGCGGAGGACGCCCGTGTCCAGGAGATGGCAGCCGGCGCGCTGCCTGCGGGTGACCCCGACCCCTACCGCCCACCTCGGGATGTCGTGGACGAGGATGACCCGCTGACCGCCGGCGGCCGCGCGTGACGATGACGTCCGCTGCCCCTGCGGAGTGGGCGGCCGCCGCAGAGCTGCTGCGCGGGGCTGGCACGGTCGCCCTGGCGTGCCACGTCGGCCCTGACGGCGACGCCCTCGGGTCGATGCTCGGCCTCGGCGCGGCTCTGCGAGCGAGGGGGACCGAGGTCGTGGCGTCCTGGGGCGGGGAGCCCTTCGAGGTCCCCGCCGCGTACTCGTTCCTCCCGGCTCTCGACCTGCTGGTCCCCGCCGCCGCCTTCCCTGCCGCTCCCGAGCTGATGGTGACCTTCGACAGCGGGAGCGCCGACCGGCTCGGTTCTCTGGAGGACCGCCTCAACGCGGCCCGGGCCGTGCTGGTCATCGACCACCACGCCACCAACACGCGGTACGGCACGCTGAACCTCGTCGACCCGTCGGCCGCGGCAACCGCCTCCATGGTCGCGCGGCTGCTCGACATGCTGGACCTGCCGATCACCGCTGAGGTTGCTGCGCCGCTCTACACCGGGTTGGTGACGGACACCGGGTCGTTCAAGTACGCCGCGACGACGCCGGAGGTCCACCAGCTCGCGGCCCGACTGCTCGCGACCGGGATCCGCCACGACCTGATCAGCCGGGCGATCTGGGACAACCAGCCCTTCGCCTACATCCAGCTGCTCGGCGCCGCTGCTGCCCGGGCCGTTCTTGAACGCGCCGCCGTCGGGGGAGCGGGGCTGGTCTGGACGACGGTCACGTCCCGCGACTTCGCCGCAGCAGGGCTAGGCATGGCCGACGTCGAGGGGGTGATCGACGTCGTCCGGGCCGCCGAGGAGGCGGAGGTGGCGGCCGTGCTCAAGGAGGAGCCGGACGGTTCCTCGTGGCGGCTGTCGATGCGGTCGAAGGGCGCCGTGGACGTCGGGGCGATCTGCGCCGCTCTCGGGGGCGGTGGGCACCGGTTCGCGGCGGGGCTGACATGGACGGGGCGTCCCGAAGCCCTTCTCGAAGTACTCCGCCCCGCGCTGGCGGCGGCCCCGCGCCTGTCCGCGTGACTGCCCCTGACGGGCTGCTGGTGCTCGACAAGCCAGCTGGCTGGACCAGCCACGACGTGGTGGCCCGGACCAGGAGGCTGGCCCGCACCCGCAAGGTCGGGCATGCGGGCACGCTCGATCCGATGGCCACGGGTGTGCTCGTCCTGGGCATCGGCCGGGCCACGCGTCTTCTCGGGCACCTCACCCTGACCGAGAAGACCTACCGGGCCACCATCCGGCTGGGCGCCACCACCGTCACCGATGACGCCGACGGTGAGGTGGTCGAGGTGCGCGACAGCTCGCACGTCACGGATGCCGCGCTGGGGGCCGCCGTCCAGCGGCTCCGGGGACCGCTGCACCAGGTGCCGTCATCGGTGTCGGCGGTGAAAGTTGGTGGCGTGCGCTCCTACGCCCGCGTCCGGGCGGGGGAGAGCGTGGAGCTCGCCGCTCGTGCCGTCGTCGTTCATCGTTTCGAGGTCCTCGACCGGCACGGCGACGATGTGGAGGTCGTCGTTGAGTGCTCGTCAGGCACCTACGTCCGCGCCCTGGCCCGCGACCTCGGCGCCGACCTCGGCGTCGGGGGGCATCTGCGGGCTCTGCGCAGGGAGCGGGTCGGTCCCTTCACCCTCGACGATGCGCGCGAGCTCGATGCCCTTGACGAGGTGTCACTCGACGCCGCAGTGGTGCCGCTGGACCAGGCTGCGGCGGCCGCCTTCCCCCGCAGGCAGCTGTCGGCGCAGGAGGCGGTCGACCTGTCGCACGGACGCCCCATGGTGGCGGGAGGCGTGCCGGGGGTCGTCGCCGCCTTCGCCCCGGACGGACGGTGCGTGGGGTTGCTCCGCGACGACGGCACAAACGCCCGGCCAGTAGCTGTCCTGGCCCCCGCCGGCTGACGATGGTGTGGGCGCGGGGTCGCGTGGACATGAGCGAGGATGAGGCAGCAGGACCGGGAGTGCGGTCCGCCGACGGAAGGGCAGGTGCAGCGGGCATGCCGCCAGCCAGGTCCCGCCGGGCGGCCGGGGCCACGCTCCTGTCCGTGATGGCCGCAGTGGGCCTGGCCGCAGCGGTCCCGGCGAGAGCCGGCATCGGGGGTATCACCTCGCCGCCCGACGGCACCGTGTTCAACGGCAACGGGATCATCTCGATCCAGGCCCAGGTGGATGCCCCTGCCTCGGGCACCACCCAGCTGCGCCTGCAGGGTCCCAACGACAGTTCGGCGAGGGTGGTGGACCAGCGCAGCAATGGGTCCGCGGGCTCGCTCGGCTACGACTTCAACACCTCATGCGCGACGTACCCGAGCAACGGCTGCCGGGGGACGGTGTACGCGTACAACGGCAGCTACACGGTGACCCTCACCGGGGGCGTCAGTGACAAGCGCTCCTTCAGCCTCGCGATCGCGCCGCAGACGCCGGACACCGTCGCGGCGCAACGCAGCGGCTCCTCCCCTGTCCGCGTGAGCTGGCGACGGGGGGACGAACCCGACCTCGCGGGGTGGTCGATCTATGACGGAGCCGGGCACGTCATGGTCCGGGGGATCACGACCAGCTCCTGTTCCTCGGGCCAGTGCGCGGTCAACGTGACACCAAGCGGGGACGGCGGCTACCGGATCCGGGCCTTCCGCTACACGTGCCCCGGCTGCGGCAGCGTGCTGCAGTCCGGCCTGTCGTCGGCGGTCCAGGCAGGAAGCGCTCCCGGCCCCACGCCAACACCGGGTCCGACCGCCACCCAGGCCGGCAGCCCCGGCCCCTCCGCGTCCCCGGGCGGTTCGTCCTCGCCGCGCCCGTCCGGGAGCCCGCGCCCTTCAGGCAGCCCCACCCCCGCAGCCTCGGTCCGCCCGAGTCCCTCCATCGATGTGGCTGCCGCGCGCGCCGCCCAGCGGGCGGCCTTTGCCAAAGCTTTCGTGAACGCCACCACGGGACGTCGGCTGACTCCCGAGGAGCTGGCCCCTCAGCCGGCCTACATCACCGAACCCACGGACGGGGGTAGTTTCTCCCCGACCCTGGATTACCCCGCCCGGCAGGCCCCGAGCCCTGTGTCGATC
>JALYIZ010000144.1 GCA_030775505.1 Actinomycetota bacterium
GGGCGGCGCGTGGGCGTCGCCAGCCGGCCGAACTCGGTCGGTCGGGCGTGCCTACCGGCGCCCACGCCCCTGGCTGGTCGCCAGCGCACGGTGGACCGGCCGGACGCTGGGAGACTGCCTGCTGCGCGTTGACGTGCACGGAGCCCAGCACGTGCCACACCAGGGTGCGGTGCTGCTCGCCGGAAACCACACCAGCGCGCTCGACGGCCCGCTGCTGTACGCGCTGAGCCCCAGACCCGTCGTCATCCTGGCGAAGTCGGAGCTGTTCCGCGGTCCGCTGGCCGTGATCCTTCCTCTACTCGGCGCGATAGCCGTCCATCGCGGGATGCCCGATCGCGCCGCCCTGCGGGGGGCCCTGCTGCACCTCGAGGCCGAGGGAGCCGTGGGGGTCTTCCCGGAGGGCACGCGAGGCGCTGGCCGATTCGACGACGTCGCGCACGGACTGGCCTACCTGGCGGTCCGCAGCGGCGCGCCTGTCGTGCCCATCGTCGTGCGGGCCCCCACGGGCCGGCACTGGAGACGCAGCCGACCGTCGGTACAGATCGTCTTCGGGGAGCCTGTCCGCGTCGCGCTTCACGGGGACCCCCGGGCGCGGCGTACCGTCACCCTCGCCGCGGAGCAGCTGCGGCTCGCGCTCGTGGACCACCTGCGCAGGACGACAGGGGAAAGTCCATGACCGATCCGAGCCACAGCGACCCCGGAGGCGGCAACCCCCAAGGCAACCCCCAAGGCGGCCCCCAAGGCGGCCCCCAAGGCGACGATCTCGCCGGAACCGACCCGGCGGGCGTTCCTGACGACGCTCCGCAGCCGGTCCTCGCCGTCGTCGGGCGCCCGAATGTCGGCAAGTCGACGCTGGTCAACCGCATTCTCGGTCGCCGTGAGGCGGTCGTCGAAGACGTACCCGGGGTGACGCGCGACCGCGTCACCTATGACGCGCAGTGGCGGGGACGTCGTTTCACGGTTGTCGACACCGGGGGGTGGGACCCCGACGCAGCAGGCTTGGCGAAGGCCGTCTCCGCGCAGGCGGAGATCGCGGTCGCGGCCGCCGACGCTGTGCTCTTCGTCGTCGACGCCGCGCTAGGTGCCACCGACAGCGACGAGGCCGTGATCAAGGTGTTGCGACGAAGTCGCAAGCCGGTGATCCTCGCTGCGAACAAGGTCGACGACCAGCGCGGGGAGGCCGACGCGGCAGCGTTGTGGTCCCTCGGGCTGGGAGAGCCCTACTGCGTCTCCGCCCTTCACGGCCGAGGGAGCGGAGACCTTCTCGACGCGGTCCTGGCAGCGCTGCCGCCGACGCCCGCTGAGCGCTATGACAGCGAAGCCGGCCCTCGCCGGGTGGCCCTGCTGGGCCGGCCGAATGTGGGCAAGTCCTCGCTGCTCAACAGGCTGTCGGGGGAGGACCGGGTCCTGGTGGACGCCATGGCGGGCACCACCCGGGACCCCGTCGACTCCCTCGTGGACGTCGGCGGTGAGACCTGGCGGTTTGTGGACACCGCCGGCCTGCGCCGGCGGGTGGCCCAGGCCTCCGGTGCCGAGTACTACTCCTCGCTGCGGACGCAGGCAGCGCTGGACGCGGCCGAGGTCGCCGTCGTCCTGCTGGACGCCAGTGAGCCGATCAGCGAGCAGGACCAGCGCGTCATCGCCATGACCGTGGAAGCGGGACGGGCGCTGGTGATCGCCTTTAACAAGTGGGATCTGGTCGACGAGGACCGCCGACCGGAACTGGCGAAAGAGATCGACCGGGAGCTCGCCCGGGTCACGTGGGCGCCCCGGCTCAACATCTCCGCGGTCACGGGGCGGGCTGTCGACAGACTGGCACCGGCACTGCACACCGCCCTGGGCGGCTGGGAGACCAGGATCCCGACCGGTCGGCTCAACCAGTGGATCGCCGAGCTCGTCCAGGGGACACCCCCGCCGGTACGCGGAGGCAAGCAGCCGAAGGTCCTGTTCGCCACTCAGGCAGGAACCCGGCCGCCCCGATTCGTCCTGTTCACCAGCGGCTTCCTCGAAGCCGGCTACCGGCGGTTCATCGAGCGACGCCTCCGGGAGGACTTCGGCTTCGCCGGTACACCGATCGAGGTGAGCGTCCGGGTGCGTGAGAAGAACCGGAAAGGCTGAGCCGGTCCACCGGTCGGCTGCCGCCGACCGCGGTTCCGTCGCGTCACGCCCTGCTAGTCTCGCCCTGCTCCCGGGGGAACGCCGCCGGGGCGCCGGGATGTAGCGCAGCTTGGTAGCGCACTTGACTGGGGGTCAAGGGGTCGCAGGTTCAAATCCTGTCATCCCGACAGAGGAGAAGGACGGGGCATTGCGGACCCTGTCGCGACGGCCCTGGTGGGGCTGGGGAGCCGGAGCCGGTCGGGCAGATCGCGCGCCCGGACCGGACGAGCGCGCCGCCACCCGGGCGGACGTCTGATGTCAGACCCGGCGGACCCGCCGGCAGCACCCCCGGCCGCACCTGCGCGCCTGACCGACCGGATCTGGACGGTCCCGAATGCCCTCTCGGCCCTACGCCTGGCCGGGGTGCCCGTCTTCCTCGTGTGGGTGTTGCGGACGCCGCATCATGACGGGTTCGCGATCCTGCTGCTGATGGCCGCGGGGGCGACGGACTACCTCGACGGCAAGATCGCGCGCCGGTTCGGCCAGTTCTCGCGGCTGGGCCAGTTGCTGGACCCGGCCGCAGACCGGCTCTACATCATCGCGACGCTGCTGGCCCTCGTGGCCAGAGACGGCCTGCCGTGGTGGTGGGCGGGCGCGCTCATCGGGCGGGACCTCGTCCTGCTCGGGACGCTCCCTGTCCTGCGCCGGCTGGGCTACGGCCCGCTGCCCGTCCACTTCCTGGGCAAGGCCGCGACATTCAACCTGCTGTATGCCTTCCCGATGCTGTTCGCCGCGCTGCCTGGTCGCGACGACCTGCTCTCCTCGGCCTTCCGGCCGCTGGGTTGGGCGTTCACGGCGTGGGGCAGCGTCCTGTACATGTGGGCGGGCGTTCTGTACCTGGTGCAGGTGCGCCGGCTGGCGTCCGCTGAGCGGGCGGGACCGGGAGCCTCCCGATGAGGGCAGTCGTCATGGCTGGTGGCGAAGGAACGCGGCTGCGGCCGATGACCGCAAACCAGCCCAAGCCGCTCCTGCCCGTGGTCAACCGGCCGATCATGGAGCACGTTCTCCGCCTGCTGAAGCGCCACGGGTTCGACGAGACCGTCGTCACGGTGCAGTTTCTGGCCAGCCTGGTACGCACCTACTTCGGCGACGGCGACGAACTCGGAATGCACCTGTCCTACGCCACCGAGGCCAGTCCGCTGGGGACGGCCGGCTCGGTGAAGAACGCCGAAACAGCACTCAAAGACGATTCCTTCGTCGTCATCAGCGGCGATGCGCTGACCGACATCGACCTGGGAGCCCTCGTCCAGGCGCACCGGGACCGCGGTGCGCTCGTCACGGTGTGCCTGACACGCGTCCCGGATCCCCTCGAGTTCGGCATCGTCGTGACGGACGAGCAGGGACGCATCGAGCGCTTCCTGGAAAAGCCAAGCTGGGGGCAGGTGTTCTCGGACACGGTGAACACCGGCATCTACGTGATGGAGCCTGAGGTCTTCGCCCATGTGGCGGCGGGGGAGTCGGTCGACTGGTCGGCCGACGTGTTCCCCGCGCTCGTTGCCGCCGGCGCTCCGGTCTTCGGCTACGTGGCCGAGGGCTACTGGGAGGACGTGGGAACGCACGAGAGCTACCTGCGAGCGCAGGCGGACGTGCTTAACCGTCACGTTGACGTTGAGATAGATGGCTTCGAGGTTGCCCCTGGCGTCTGGATCGGTGAGGGCGCTGAGGTCGACCCGGAGGCGATTCTCAAAGGACCTCTCTACATCGGCGACTTCGCCAAGGTGGAGGCACACGCGGAACTGCGCGAGTTCACCGTCCTGGGCAGCAACGTGGTCGTGAAAGAAGGCGCCTTCCTGCACCGGGCCGTCGTCCACGACAACGTGTTCATCGGCCCACAAGCCAACCTCCGTGGCTGCGTGATCGGCAAGAACAGCGACATCATGCGGGCCGCCCGCGTGGAGGAAGGCGCCGTCGTCGGGGACGAGTGCGTCGTCGAGGAGGAGGCCTACCTCACCAGCGGCGTGAAGGTGTACCCCTTCAAGACCATCGAAGCGGGCGCGGTCGTCAACACCAGCGTGATCTGGGAGTCCCGCGGCTCGTCGTCGCTGTTCGGGCCGCGGGGGGTGTCCGGCCTGGTGAACGTCGAGATCACCCCTGAGTACGTGGTGCGCCTGGCGTCGGCCTACGCCACGACACTGCGTAAGGGAACGGCGGTCACGACGTCGAGGGACGCGTCCCGTGCCACGCGAGCCTTCAAGCGCGCGGTGATCGCCGCCTTGACGTCCTCGGCCATCGACGTGCGTGATCTTGAGGTGGCCCCGCTCCCTGTGACGCGCTTCGAGACGGCGACCAGCGATGCTGCCGGCGGGGTGGTCCTGCGCACGACTCCTGGCGACCCGCAGTCGATCGACATCCTGTTCCTCGACGAGCGGGGCGCGGACCTCGCCCCCGCGGCCCAGCGCAAGCTGGAAAGGGTCTTCAGCCGGCAGGAGTTCCGGCGGGCCTTCCCCGGGGAGATCGCCGAGCTGTCCTTCCCGGCGCGCACCCTTGACGTCTACGCGCAGGAGCTGTTGCGCTGCGTCGACGTCAGAGGGGTGGAGAACGGGGCCACGGCGTCCCTCAAGGTGGTCCTGGACACCGCTGGCGGGGCTGCGGCACTCGCCCTCCCCACCCTTCTCGGTCGTCTTGGGATCGATGTTCTCACCGTCAACAACAGGTTGAGCGAAATGTCCACGACCGAGACGCTGTCGGAGCACCTCCGCGACCTCGAGAGGCTGGGCGAGCTGGTGTCCAGCTCGAGAGCGGACTTCGGCGTGCGGTTCGACCACGTGGGAGAGCGCATCGCGCTCGTCAACGAGCGCGGCGAGCTCATTCACGACGACCGCGCCCTGCTCGTGTTGCTCGACCTGGTAGCGGCCGAGCGCCCCGGGGCGCGCATCGCACTCCCCGTGACGACCACCAGGGTGGCCGAGCAAGTCACCCGCTTCCACGGGACCGAGGTCGCCTGGACGTCCACCTCACCCGACGACCTCACGCGGGCGGCAGCCCTGGACGGTGTGGTCTTCGCCGGCGACGGCCGCGGTGGCTTCATTCTCCCGGAGTTCAGCAACGCCATCGACGGCCTCGCCGCTTTCGTCCGGCTGCTCGGACTGGTGGCGCGCACCAAGCTCACCCTGTCCGAGATCGATGCCCGCATCCCGCAGGCGCACGTGCTCCGACGGTCGGTCCCCACGCCGTGGGCCGCGAAGGGCGCAGTCATGCGGCACGTCCTGGAGGCCGCTGGTGAGCGCGAGATCGACACGACCGACGGCATCAGGATCGTGGAAGGCGAGGGCCGGTGGGCGCTCGTGCTCCCCGATCCGACTCAGGCCGTGACGCACCTGTGGGCCGAGGGCCCCGATCCTGCGTCGGCCACCGCGTTGCTCGCCGACTGGGCCCAGGTCGTGGAGGGCGTCGCCGGGGGCGTCGCGCAAGGCACCGGGCCCTGACCACTCCGGCGGTGCCGCATCCTGGGCCGGCCCCGGCCGCCGGGCCGGCGCGCTGCTCCCAGCAGAGGGGTGCAGGATGGCGCCCGTGAGCCCGTCCCCGACTCCGCCGACGAGCCCCCCGAGCAGCCGGACACCGGGGGCAGACCGCCCGGACAGGTCGATGAGTCTGCTTGTCGATATGATGACCAACACCCTGGACGCCGGCTACGGCGAGGCCGCCGCCCGACGGGCCCGCCAACCGGCGGCCACCCCCGACAGCGG
>JALYIZ010000145.1 GCA_030775505.1 Actinomycetota bacterium
CGCCCGCCCCGCCTCGCCCCGCGCTCCGCCTCGCGACCGTCGGGGCCGCTACAGCAGAGAAAGCGCCGCCCACACCGGGAAAATCGTCCGAAACTCACGCGGTAGCGGGCTTCGCGGGACACCAAGGGGCCCGCGGGTGATAGGCAACACCCATGACGACCGCGAAGCAGAACGTCACCTTCGGCAGCAATGGCGGACAGGCGCACGGCTATCTCGCCCTGCCTTCCTCCGGTCAGGGTCCGGGGGTCATCGTCATCCAGGAGTGGTGGGGGTTGACCGACCACATCGCGTCGGTCGCGGACCGACTGGCCGCGGAAGGGTTCGTCGCTCTCGCGCCCGACCTGTACGGCGGGCGGACCGCCCACGACGCCGAGGAGGCGGGCCGGCTGATGTCGGAGCTGCCCGAGGACCAGGCGGCGCGCGACCTGGGTGGGGCTGTGAACTTCCTACTCGGTCACGACGCAGTCACGTCCGCCCGGGTCGGCGCCGTCGGCTTCTGCATGGGTGGCGGGTTCGTGCTGTTGCTCGCGGCCCAGCAGGGCGAGCGCATCGCGGCGGCAGTCCCCTTCTACGGGGTCGGCCCCGCTGCCCAGCAGGCCGACTGGACCGGCCTGTCGGCGGCAGTGCAAGGCCACTACGGGGAGCAGGATGCGTTCTACCCGGTCGCGCAGGCCCGGGCCCTGGAGGCCACGTTGCGCGCCGAGTCAGCCGGTCGCGTGGAGTTCTTTTACTACCCGGCGGGCCACGCCTTCCACAACGACGAGAACCTGCTCGGGACCTATGACGCGGACAGTGCGGCGCTGGCCTGGCGGCGCACGGTGGACTTCCTGCGCACCGAGCTGGCCTGAGCCGCACCGAGCTGGGCGGCCGGGCACCGAGCTGGCCTGAGCCCCGCGGAGCCGGCACCCGCCCGCCGCGAGCCACGAGGGAGGCGTTCAGCGGGGAAGGTGTGCCGTCAGCGGCACGCGAAGGGTCCGCTCGACGAACACCTCGAGGTCGTCCGCCGCGAGCAGTCCGGCAACCTCCAGCGCCGCCACCCCGTGCGCGGTCGCCCAGAAGATGCGCGCGAGGTCTTCAGCGTCGCCGTCAGCCGCGACGAGGGTCCCTGCCGCCAGGCAGGCGGCCACCTCGTTGACGACCTGACCGAAGGTGCAGTCGCGTCCCGCCAACCGGGTCTGCCGAGCGGGGCTGAATCCCGGGATCGACCGGCCGAACATCACCGCGAAGAACGACGGCTCGCAGCGCGCGAACTGGCGGTAGCCCCGTCCGAGTGCGAGCAGCCGCGCGGGGTCGCCCGCCGCCTCCGGGCCGCACAGCGCCGCGCGCATCTGCGCCCCGAGCCGCTGGAACCCCTCGGCGTAGAGCGCGTCCGCGAGCCCGGCCTTCCCCCCGAACAACGTGTAGATCAGCTGCGTCGAGCCTCCCGCGGCCGCGGCGACCCGGCGCAGGGACAGCCCATGCGGTCCGTCCTGGGCCAGCAGCCGCGCCGCCACCTCCAGCACCTCGGCCCGGCGGAGCTGGCCGTCGGAGAGCCGGTCGGCGGGTCGCGCGCGGGAGCCGAGTGGAGCCGGGGTCGTCATCGCCTCATCCTGCTGGACAACAGCGTCATAACAGTGTTATACACGTGCCCGGCCACCCCTGTCACCCCTTGGAGGTCCCATGACCGCGCCCACCCGGACGACAACCCCGCCCCCCGCCGCGGTCACGCCCCCGGTAGGTGCCAGCGCCATCGAGCCCCGGGCCTGGCGGGTGCTGGCCGTGAGCGCGGCCGGCGTCTTCGTCGTCTTCCTCGACGCGACCGTGGTCAACATCGCCTTCCCGGCGATCGCAGCGGACTTCCCGGCGGTGACCCGCGCCGGACTGTCCTGGGTGCTCAATGGCTACGCCGTGGTCTTCGGGGCGCTGCTGGTCACGTGCGGGCGCCTGGCTGATGACCACGGTCGCAAGTGCACCTTCCAGGCCGGGCTGGTGCTGTTCGCCGCCGCGTCGGCGCTGTGCG
Organism: Actinomycetota bacterium; assembly: GCA_030775505.1. The sequence goes on from JALYIZ010000145.1 coordinate 2,000, forward strand.
GGCTGGCTCCGTCCGTCCCGCTGCTGGTCGCCGCACGCGCTCTCCAAGCGGTGGGCGCGGCTCTGCTGGTGCCGGCCTCACTGGCCCTTCTGCTTCCCGAGTTCCCGTTGGCGAAGCGGGCGACCGCTGTCGGGCTGTGGGGGGCGGTGGGCGCGGTCGCGGCGGCCACCGGCCCCTCGCTCGGCGCGCTGCTCGTCCAGGGACCTGGCTGGCGCTGGGTCTTCTACATCAACCTTCCGTTCTGTGCGCTCGCCTGGGTCGCCGGGCGACGCGTCCTGCGCGAGTCCACGGGCACGCCCTCGGCCGCCCGACCGGACGCCACGGGGGTGGTCCTCGTCACCGTCGTCTTCGGTCTGCTGTCACTCGGACTCGTTCAGGGCCAGGCGTGGGGGTGGACCTCGGCGCGGGTCGTCGGCTCCTTCGCCCTGGCCGCCGTCCTGACCCCCCTACTGGTCCGGCGCGCGCTGGCCCACCCCAACCCGGTCCTGCCGGTCGCGCTCTTCGGTGTCCGGTCCTTCTCGGTGGCGACCGCGGGGACGATGCTGTTCGCGGCGGCCTTCTTCGCCAACCTGCTGGCCACGGTGCTGTTCGTGAACGGCGTCTGGCACTTCTCCATCCTGCGCACCGCGCTGGCGGTCATGCCCGGGCCGGTGCTCGCCGCGGTGGTCTCCCCTCCGGCCGGACGCCTTGCCGACCGCTTCGGCTACCGCGCCGTCATCGTGCCCGGCGCGGTCCTGTTCGCCGTGGGACAGGCCTGGTTTGTCACGCATGTCAGTGCGCACCCCGCGTACGCGAGTGACCTGCTCCCCGGTCTGCTCTGTGTGGGCGTCGCGATCGGCCTGGCGTTCCCGACGCTCGGTGCCGCCGGCGCGCAGGCGCTGCCGGCCGAGCAGTTCGCCGTGGGCTCCGCCGTCGTGTCCACTGCACGCCAGCTCGGCGCGGTGCTGGGCATCGCCGTGCTCGTGGCCGTCCTCGGGCAGCCCACCCCGGCCCACGTGGTGGCGGCCTTCCACCACGCCTGGACCACGATCGGGCTGGCCGCGGCGGCCTGTGCCGCGGTCTCGCTGGGCCTGGGGACCACAACCAACCACAAGCAGGTTTAACGCGCCGGTCCCCCCAACGGGGGCCGGCCTTGCTCAGGCCACGAACTCCCGAAGCGCGTCGGCGCGACCGCCCTGCCGGAGCTCGGAGAGGGTGTCGCGCTCGATCTGGCGGATCCGCTCGCGGGTCAGGCCAAGGTGCCGGCCGACCTCGTCGAGGGTGCGGGCCCGGCCGTCGTCGAGGCCGAAACGCATGCGCATCACGACCGCCGAACGCTCGGGCAGCTCGGCGAGGACCTCGCGGAGCTGGCCCTGCAGCATGCCCATCTCCACGGCTGCCGCCGGGTCCACTGAGTCGGTGTCGGTGATGAAGTCACCGAGGACCGCGTCGTCGTCGCCGACGGGCGCGTGCAGGGACAGCGTGTCGCGGCCGTACCGAAGGATCTCCTCGACCTTGTCAGGAGTCATGCCCAGCGGCTCGCCGATCTCCTCGCTGCTCGGCTCCCGACCCAGGGACTGGGTCAGGTCCCGCCGCGTCCGGGTGCACTTGGTGATCAGCTCGGCCATGTGCACGGGGACGCGGATCGTGCGGCCCTGGTCGGCCAGCGCACGCTGCAGAGCCTGGCGGATCCACCAGGTGGCGTAGGTCGAGAACTTGTAGCCCTTGGCGTAGTCGAACTTCTCCACGGCACGGACCAGGCCCAGGTTGCCCTCCTGCACGAGGTCGAGCAGGTCCAGCCCGCGACCCTGATAGCGCTTGGCCAACGAGACCACGAGGCGCAGGTTGGCCTCCAGCAGGTGGCGCTTGGCCCGCTCGCCGTCGATGACGATCGCCTCGAGGTCGCGCTTGACCCCGGCGGGGTGCTTCTTGACCTCGCCGGCGGCCGCCTGCCGCAGCTTCTCCGTGGCGAACAGACCAGCCTCGATGCGCTTGGCCAGGTCCACCTCCATCTCGGCGGTCAGCAGCGCGACCTTGCCGATCTCCCGTAGGTAGGCCTTGACCAGGTCGATACCGGGAGGTGCCTCGTCCAGCGCGAGCGGCACGTCCTCATCGGGCACCACGACCGCGACAGCGGCCTCCGGGAAGACGGTGTCACCGGCGTCCGCGTCGGCGTCGGATGCCGGAACGGCTCCGGTCGCAACAGCGGGCGCCTCGACGACGTCGGCGGGGCGTGCGGCGGGGGACATGGTGCGGCTCCTGTGCTCGTTGGTGACAGTCGGTGTGACGTGGGGTCCCGGCCGGCTCGGGTGCGGCGGGCAGGGTCCGGCCGGAACTGGACCCAGGAAGATGACAACGATCCGGCATGGTCGAAGATTCCGACAGCACCCCGGCAGGTGAGGTCTCTCACACCTGACCACCCAGGCACGGACGAACCGGACGGGTCATCCTCCCGCACCCATCGACGTCTGCCAACCCCGGGGGGTTCCTGAGTCTGACCCGTGACCAGCGGGGCCCTAGTCCAGGTAGTCGCGCAGCTTCTGGGAGCGGCTCGGGTGGCGCAGTTTGGACAGCGTCTTGCTCTCGATCTGGCGGATGCGCTCGCGGGTCAGGCCGAACTCGCGGCCGATCTCATCGAGGGTCCGCGGCTGGCCGTCGACGAGGCCGAAGCGCATCTTCACGACCGCAGCCTCGCGGTCGGTGAGGGTCCGCAGGACCTCGTTGAGCTGCTCCTGCATGAGTCCGTAGGAGACCACCTCGGCCGCGACCGGCGCGTCGGCGTCCTCGATGAAGTCGCCCAGCGAGCTGTCCTGGTCGTCGCCGATCGTCGTCTCAAGGCTCACGGGCTCCCGGGCGTAGCCCTGGATCTCCACGACCTTCTCCGGGGTCATGTCGAGTTCCTTCGCGAGTTCCTCCGGGGTCGGCTCACGGCCGAGCTCCTGGAGCATCTCGCGCTGGACCCGCGTGAGCTTGTTGATCTGCTCGACCATGTGCACCGGGATGCGGATCGTGCGCGCCTGGTCGGCCATCGCGCGGGTGATCGCCTGGCGGATCCACCAGGTGGCGTAGGTCGAGAACTTGTAGCCCTTGGTGTAGTCGAACTTCTCGACCGCGCGGATCAGCCCGAGGTTGCCTTCCTGGATCAGGTCCAGGAACAGCATCCCGCGCCCCAGGTAGCGCTTGGCGATGCTGACAACCAGGCGCAGGTTGGCCTCGAGCAGGTGCCGCTTGGCCCGCTGTCCGTCGTGGATGAGCCAGTCGAGGTCGCGCCGCAGGGCCACCGACAGCTTGGCCGCCTCGCCCTCCTCGGCCTGGCGCACCTTCTCTGCCGCGAACAGCCCGGCTTCGATGCGCTGGGCGAGCTCGACCTCCTGCTCGGCAGTCAGCAGCGGAACTTTGCCGATCTCCTTGAGATAGGCCCGGACCAGGTCGGTGGAGATGCCGACCTCGCCCTCGGCGGCGATCGGCTTGTCCTCCTCGTCGTCCTCGTCCGAGGCCGGCTTGGGCGTGTCGTCGTCCTCGTCGTCCTCGTCGTCCTCGGACTCCGCGGCCTCGGTGGCCAGCGCAACACCACCTTCGCCCAGGACGATCTCTCCGGTTGCGGGCGAGACCAGGCCGACGGCGGCGAGTTCGGCCTCCAGGGCGGCCGGGTCCAGCGCCGCTTCGAGGTCGACCTCGAGCTCCTCAGCGCTGGGCTCGTCGACGTCGGTGGGCTTGGCTGCGGCCGAGGCGGCGGGAGACTTCGTGCCCTTCTTGGCTGCGGTCTTGCCGGGGGCAGCCACGGGCGCGGCGCCGCCGGTCTTGCCCTTCCGGCTGGGGGGCGTCACGGGCGTGGCCTCGGCCAGCGCGGGGCGGGCC
>JALYIZ010000146.1 GCA_030775505.1 Actinomycetota bacterium
GACCGTGCGCAGCGTCACCTCGCCGCCGTAGTGCGCGAGGAACGCGGTGTCCGCGGCGTCGCGGCCCGTCGCGATGCGCAGCAGGCTCTGCCGAGGGGCGAGTCCCGTCGGGTCGGCCACCCGCCAGACGCCGTCGACGAGGGCCTCGACGACGGCGTGGAAGTCCATCGGCGACAGACCCGGCGCGTAGGCCGCGACCAGTCTCGCCGGGACCTCCCGCGCCCGGAGCAGGGCGACGGCGAGGTGCGCGAAGTCGCGGCACACCCCTTCCCCGGCGAGCAGGGTGTCGACGGCCGAGTCAGTCCCCCGGCTGCTGCTCAGCTCGTAGGACAGGCGGGTGGCCACCCAGGAGGTGACGGCCGAGAGGACCTCTGTCGGGGCGGTCACGGCGCCGAACTCGCGGGCCGCCCAGCCACCGAGCCGGTCGGACTCGCAATAGCGACTCGGGCGCAGGTAGGTGACGGCGTCGAGAGCCTGGACCGGCGGCGGGCCGGTGCGCCCGTCGACGTCGGCCCGGTAGCCCACCTCCAGCAGTCCGGGTCCGGCGTGGAGCACGTGGAGCCGGCCGCCGGTATCGGAAGTGAGCTCCTCGACAGCCTGCGCGACGCCGTCAACGGTGACGCTGAGCTCCTCCCGGAGCAGGCTCGCCGGGGCGGCCACCGCCACCTGCAGCTCAAGCCGGGCCGGCGCCAGGAGGTCGGCGGTGAGGGAGCAGGAGACGGTGCGGCGCATCGTCCATTGTCAGTGACGCCATGGTCAGTGACGCCAGCCGCCCGGGATGCCCAAAGGGCCCACAGTGGGACGTGACAGATGTGTGGATCACCCATTGCTGGTCCCAGGAGCGCTCGGCAGGCTGAGCTGACGCCTCCGGCGCGAAGGGATCCCGGTTGTGAAGGTGCCTCACGCCATCGTCGTCATGCCGCTGCTGGTGCTCCTTGCCGCAGCGTGCGGGACCACGGTGCCCGGCGTTCGACAGGCAGCTGGGCTCGGCGGCCTGGCAGCGCCAGCGGCTGATGGGGTCGCCGGCCTGGGTGGCTCCAGTCCGGGTGGCTACGGCGCTGGAACGGGCTCCGGGGCGGGTCCTGCCCGTACCTCAGTCGGGAATGGCCTGCCGGTCACCGCCAGCGGGCCCGCCCCGGTGTCGCACTCCGGTACGGCCGCGGGCCTGGGCCAGGCGGCGACACCAGGGGCCGTGCCCGTCACCGGCCGGGGCTGGGACGCCAGGCACGTCTACATCGGCGTGCTCACGCAGAAGGACTTTCAGAAGACCTTCGCGGCGGCCGGCTACAGCGGCATCGACCCCGGCGACACGCAGGCGCAGGCCCAGGCGGTGGTCGACGCGGTCAACCGGTCCGGCGGCATCCTCGGACGCACCGTGAGCATCCGCACCGACGACATACCCACCGTGTCGAGCGCCCAGAATCCGGACGCCGCCGGGCAGGCAGCCTGCACCTACTTCACGCAGGACCAGCCGGTGGTGGCGGTGTTCAACATCATTCACACCCTGGACAAGACGGCGTTCCGGGCCTGCTTGGCCAAGTACCGGATGCCGTTGCTGGACGGCGCGCTGTCGGTTGTCGCCAAGGCCGACGCAGCGAAGCTGGCCCCCTACTTCTACAGCCTGGGCACACCGACGTGGGACGTCCTGGCCCCGGTACTCGTGCAACGGCTGCGGGCCCAGGGCTACTTCGGCGGCTGGGATGCGCGCCTGAGCAAGCCCGCCGGCACGGCCCCCACGCTCGGCGTGCTCGTCGCCGACACGCCGCTCGGTCATGCCGACGAGGCGATCCTGACGGCGAGCCTGAAGTCAGCGGGCTACCGCAATGTGGTCACGTACGCCTACGCGCCACCAGGCAACCAGATCGACGGGGCCGTCCTCTACTTCGCCCAGAGCGGCGTGACCCACGTGATCAGTGACGACATCGAACTCGTGACGTTCCAGCTGCACGCCCAGAGCCAGCACTACGCCCCGCGGTACGGCATCCACACCTACAACGCTCCCAGCACCAACCTGGAAGGAATCGGGCCCCCCAGCCAGCAGGTCGGCGACGTCGGTGTCGGCTGGGGCCCCCACCTTCGACGTGTCCATCGCCAACGACCCCGGTGCGTTCAGCCCAGGTGTCACCGCCTGCCGGTCGATGATGGCCAAGGCCCAGGTCTCCTCGTCGGACCGCCTGGCCGAAGCCAACGCGATGCTCATCTGCGATGCGATCCGCCTGGGCGCCCAGGGCATGTCCGTCGGGGGCGGCTTCTCCGGTGACAAGATTTTCACCGGTGTGGTCCGCAGCGGCACGACATTCAGCTCCGCGTTCACCTTCACCGCCGGGCTGACCCCTGACCGGCTCTTCCTCCCGGCGGGCGTGCGCGACCTCGCCTGGAACACGGCATGTTCGTGCTTCCGGTACATCGGGTCAGCCACCTACCCCATGTAACGGGCGGCGGGGGCCAGCTCTAGCGGGCCGCAGCCTCGCGCAGAGCCCGGTTGAACGCCGCCGGCTGCTCGACCATCGGCGCGTGGCCGCAGTCGTCGATGACGACGAGATGGCCGTCGGGAGCCGTTTCGGCGAGCCAGGCGCTGGACTGCCAGGGCCAGACGGGACTCTCGCGGCCTGCAATCGCGGTCACCGGCACGTCGACGCGCGCAACGACGTCGCGCCAGTCGGCAAACGTGTGGTCGCGTAGGAGGGCGCGCGTGTCGTCCACCGAGAACGGTGGGCCGTCCTGGGTCCTGACCAGCACCTCGGCGGGTGGCTGGACATGCAGGGCCCGCACACCCTCCGGAAAGCGCCCCACCCACTCCTCCGCGCCGTCGCGGGTCAGACCCACGTAGCCGAGCTCCCAGTCATCTTCATTGATCATCTTTGGTGTCTGGTCCACCAGGACGAGCCCCCGGAGCGTGGACGTGCCGAAGAGGTCGACGTAGCTCAGCGCCACGTTGGCTCCCATCGAGCTCCCCACGAGGAGCACGTCCCGCAGGGCGAGTTCGTCGATCACCTCGCGCACGTCCGCTGCGTGCCGGCTCATCCGGTGACCGTACGCAGGGCGCCCGGACCGGCCATGGTGTCGTCGGTCGACGCTGATGCAACGGTGCTCGTCGCGCAGAGCGTCCACCTGGAGGTACCACGCGGCGGCGGGCGCCCCGTAGCCGGCGATGAGCACGACGGGCGCCCCGCTGCCCTCGTCGAACAGGTGCAGCGCGACGCCGTCCGAGGTAGTGATCACGCGAGCGGCCCTTCGGTGGGGTCCGCGTCTGACAGGAAACTGCACACGACGGGCCACGCGCGGGCGTCCTGGTGCAGGAACGCGTGCCCTCCCTCGAAGACCTCGAGCCGTGCGCCGGGAATCCGCGAGGCAATCGCTGCGCTGTTGGCCAGCGGCGCAATCCCGTCGTACGCACCGGCCGCGACCAGGGTCGGGGCTGTAACCCGGGGAAGGCGTTCCCACACGTCATGGGTCCTGCGGGCCTGGAGCTGCCGCTCGTAGCCCGGCTCTCGAGGCGGCTGCCGGCCGCCGAACATCGCTGCGAGCGCCGCACGCGGCTGCGCGCGCGAGTCCATCAGCGCGAGCCACTCGAGCGGATCCGGCCGCTCGTGCAAGGGAAAGGAGCTCCCACCCGCTCCCCCACTCGAGGTGCAGCACAACGCCAACCGGGTGACCCTTTCCGGCTGGCTCACCGCCATCTCCAGCGCCACCATGCCGCCGAATGACGTCCCGAGGACGGCGAAACCGGTCCAGCCGAGGGCGTCGGCAACCGCGAAGCCGTCCGCAGCGAAGTCACCCATGGACAGTGGCGCGTCCTCGCAGGTGGACCGGCCCAGACCGCGGTGGTCATACGCGGCCACCGTGAACCGTTCGGTCAGCTCCGGCGGCAGAGTGAGAACGCGCTCATGCAACGCGGCACCCGAGCCGCTGACGCTCAGCAGCGGCGGCCCGGCGCCGTCGACCTCGACGTAAAGGACCGCACCGGGGACCTCGAACATCACGGCAGGACTCCTGTACCGCCTTAGGGCCTTTGGACCCTGGTGGCCCCTCCCGGGCTGCCCGCACCCTTGAGGGGCACATGTGACCCCTCACGGGAAGGTTCTCATGACGGCCCTGTTCACCACCCTCATTGTCCTGGCGCTCATCGGAATCCTGGCGCTGTCGCTGTCGCTGCGCATCGTGAAGCAGTACGAGAAGGGAGTGCTGTTCCGGCTGGGGCGGGTGCTCGGAGTCCGGGGCCCGGGCCTGCGGATCATCACGATGCCGATCCAGTCGCAGGGGATCATCACGAGGGACAACGTGAGCGTCGACATCTCCGCCGTCGCGTACTTCAAGCCGTTGATGAGCACCATCGGCGAGCTCGGCTCGTTCCTGGCCAGGGAGCAGACCGCCGCCGGCCTTGCGGGGCAGGCACTGGTGGTTCCGCCGGCCGGCAGTGAGCCCCTCTCGGAGCCGCTCCTCAACGGGCGGTCCCAGCCGTGACGACCTCCGGCTCCGGCCCCGGAATTGCCGAGCAGCCGGCACTGACCTGACCTGCCCCCGGTCGGCACTACCGTCCGGGAATGCGCAAGGGCGGACCGGGACCGCTGGGCTCCCGGCTTCTGGGGCGAGCCACCGACAGCCCCCTCGTCCTTCGCGTGCGGGTCCAGTCGCTGCTCACCACCTCCATCGTCCTGGCCAACGTGATCGGTGCGCTGGCGGTTTTCGCCTTGGTCACCGTCGTCATCCCGGGACCGAGCCTGTTCACGCGCGACTTACGCCTGGTCAGCTTTGTCGCCGTCCCGGCCTACCTGATGGCGGCTCTGGTCGTCGGGCTGACCGTCGGCACGCGACGATCCCTGCAGGTGTTGCGCTGGTCGGTAGAGGAGCGCGAGCCGACGGCGGCGGAGCGCTCATCGACGCTGTCGGTGCCGGGCCGCCTCACGCGTCTGCAGGCGGTGCTCTGGGGGGCCGCGGGAGTCGTCTTCACCCCGCTCTACGGGTTGGACGACCCGCAGAACATCCCCCGCCTCGCCTTCACCATCCTCTTCGGTGGCCTGGTTGTCTGTGGCGTCAGTTACCTGCTGACCGAGTTCGCCGTGCGACCCATTGCCGCCAAGGCGCTGACCGCCGGCCCGCTGGAGGGGCGTCGGCTGACCGGGGTGCGGGCCCGCACCCTGCTCATCTGGGCGGTGGGCTGCGCGATCCCGGTCGCCGGCCTCATGCTCGTCGCGGCGTTCAGCCTCGCCCGCGGCGACGTCTCCGTCTCGCGACTGGCGGTCACCGTGCTGGCTCTGGGGGGCATCTCGGTCCTGGTCGGGTTGCTGCTCACCTGGCTCGGGGTCAATGCCACAGTCGCGCCGATCCGGCTCGTCCGGTCCGGGCTCGCCGACGTGGAGGCCGGTCGGCTGGAGCGGCGGGTCGTCGTGTTCGACGGGACCGAGCTCGGTGAGCTGCAGGCCGGGTTCAACCGGATGGCGCAGGGCCTGGCCGAACGCGAGAAACTGCGAGACCTGTTCGGCCGGCACGTCGGTGAGGGTGTGGCCGCCGCGGCACTGCTGTCCACTCCCCGGCTGGGCGGGGAGGAGCGGGAGGTGGCGGTGCTGTTCGTCGACCTGATCGGGTCGACGGCGCTGGCCGCCAGTCGGCAGGCCGGCGAGGTCGTCGAGCTGCTCAACCGGTTCTTCTCCGTCGTGGTCGACGAGGTGGAGCGCCACGAGGGCTTCGTCAACAAGTTCGAAGGCGATGGGGCGCTGGCCGTCTTCGGTGCCCCTGCCGACGTCATCGACCCCGCGGGCAAGGCGCTGTCGGCGGCCCGCCGCATCCAGGACCGGCTCACCCGCGAGCTCCCGGAC
>JALYIZ010000147.1 GCA_030775505.1 Actinomycetota bacterium
GTCAGAGGCCATGAAATCGAGTGCGGAGAGGGGGACTCGAACCACATACCTGTGAGCGTGGCGAGCGTGGAAACGCCTGTCAGAGAGGCCGTTCCCCGATCAACGGTGAGCGTGCGTGGTCCCGAAGTGTTCCACCGTGGAACAGCGCAGGAACGCCGAAGGACCCCCGGCCCTGACCGTCAGGGTCAGACCAGGGAGCCCATCTGGTGCAGCGGAGGACCGGAGAGTCGAACTCCGTCAGGTATCACCCTGTGCTGTTTTCGAGACAGTTGCAGTCGCCAGTGCTGCTCGTCCTCCTTCGCGGAGGACCAGGGAGTCGAACCCTGTCGGGCCGTAGCCCTTACCGGCTTAGCAAGCCGGGGCCGTCACCGTGCGGCCGTCCTCCTGGGTGAGCAGCAGGGGACAGCGGTCCATCCCCTGCTAGCGGGATGAACTCGACGGCGGGTGCGGGAAGGCCATGCGTCGCAGGTTACAGACCGCCCGGGGTCCTGTCCCGTCTGAAACGCCGAAGCGCCCCCTACCCCGACCGAAGTCAGAGCAGGGGGCGTCCTCGGAGGGACAGGCCGAGGCTAGAAGGCGATCCTCAGGACCGGGTGCAGCTCGATGCCGTTACCGGCCACGCCGCGCTGACCATGGACCCTGTCGAAGAACGCGACACCCGTCACCGTCACCGGCACGGCCGCGGTCTGATAACTCCCGCCCGGTTTCAGGTGTGCATCCAGGGCTGCGCGGGCCGCGGTGATCGCAGCCGCGAACGGGCTACTACCCACGCACGCCGGGGCCGGGATCTCAGCGATGACCGTCCGTGCCTGCGCGTCCGCGAAGACCAGGTGGTAGTCGCTGTCGGTCTCGGTCTTGTAGGCGATGAGCGTCCCGTGGACGGTGTACGTCTGGTACTCCTGCCCGATCCTGCCGGTTGGTCCGGGAGGGGCGGGGAGGGCAGCCAGGGCCGCGACGGTCGTCGCCTGGGCGGTGAGGTTGACCTGCCTGGCAGCGGGGTCCTGGCCGGTCTTGACATCCCACCGCTCGATCCCGCACGCCCCCGTAGAAGCCGGGCGCGGGGTGTGGTGGGTGCCGGACACGGTCGCGACCCCAGCCACCACGGCCGCCGCCGCGACCAGCGCAACCTTGTGGCGGCGTCTCACAGCGGCGACGGCGCGGCCGGTGGCGTCACAGACGGCGTGGAGGGTCGCGGCGGGTCGTTCGGGACCAGCACCACACCCACCGCCGTCAGGACCGCCAGGGCCAGCTGGGCGTAGTGCAGAGCGTTCCCGCTCAGCACCCCAAGGGCCAGGATCTGCCCGAGGAGAGTCACGAGCGCGACGAGGCCCTTGCGGTACTCGCCGAGCCGGGCGGCGCTCACGCCCCGACCTTCGCCGCGATCTGCTCCACCCGGGCGCTGATCGCGTCCAGGTTGTGCGGGTGCGTCCCGCCACCGGGAGTACCGGAGTCGCCGTGCTGCAGGATCGCCAGGTCTTGCGCGACGGCCTGCCGGACGGCCTGAATGTCGGCCGGGGTAAGAGCCACAGGGTGGCCTCCTGTCTGGTTGGTGATCAGGGCGTACAGGTCATCGACGGTGCCGTCGAAGATCGAGCAGTCACACGGGCCGGACACGCCCGCGTGGACCTCGTGGTCGGTGTGCTGCCACAAGATGTGCCGGTCGTGGGGCTCAACGCCCTGGTAGGCGGCTTCCCAGAACGGCTCGGCGGCGCCAGCGAGATGCTGGTTGCGGAAGAACAGGCCGGAGTACACCCACTCCCGTGGGCCGCTGAGGACGGCCTGCGCTGCTGCGGCCCAGGCGTCGGCCCGCGCGACCTGATCGCCGGAGCCTTCCTCGAGGTCGCAGATCCCGACCTCACCCGGACGGAGCCCACCGGCGACCGCTTTCACGGTCATGGCGAAGTCGTGGCCCTGCTGGGCGGCGTCGAGACCGGCCCGGCAGTAGCCGTAGAACCCGACGACCTTGCACCGGGCGCGGGCACCGGCCACCCGCGCGGCGTCGAACTTGCTGTCAGCGCGGGCGCCGTTGTGGGCGCGGAGGATCACCGCGTCGCTGTCATAGGCCGGCCAGTTGACGTCCTGGAACTCGCTGACATCAGCGATGTGGAGCACGGCGGTCATTGGGGGTCCCTTCGGAACTGTTGGACGCACCACGGCGCGAGGCATTCGCACAGGACCGTCAGGTCGCAGGTGTGGGGGTCGTTCGGCGCGGTCTTGCAGGGCGGGCAGCGGGGGTAGTCGTAGAACAGCGCGGCGATGCGCTCCTCCAGGGAGGGCTGGCGCTGCTCGGGGGTCACTTCAGGCTCTGGGTGATCAGAACCGTCACACCTGCCTCGAGCGCGACGGCGAGGGCAAGGGCACCGTAGAAGCGGCTCTTGAAGTCCAGGAGTTGCCCGATCTGGGAGCCCATCCGGTCCAGCCGGGCGCCGATCTCATCCCGCTGCATGGTGATCTTCGACTCGAGGTCGACGCGGACGACGCTCAGTTTCCGGTCGAAGTCGTCGCGTTGGCTCGTCATGCCCCGCTCGTGCTCACGCTCGTTGGCCAGGGCCAACGCTTTCGCTTCCTCAGCGACGCGCTGCGCCTGACCGGTCTGGACCTTCGCCGCATCCCGGTTCGCGTCCAACTTGGCCTCGATCGTGTTGAGCTGCCCCCGCATCGTCGCGAGCTGCACGTCGGTGTTGGGTTCCTGGGGACTCACAGGGGCCGCAGGTACTTCAGTGAGATCCGGCCCGGGTCCTCCGTCGACCCACCGGTCAGCAGCGCCCCACCGCTGGACTGGTAGACCTGCACTTCCACGTAGTCGGTGCTGCCGTTGAAGTCGATCTCGCAGGCGTAGTGCAGGCCGGTCGAGAAGCCCGATGCGGGCGGCCCGAAGTCGCGACCGAACAGGGCCGAGCCGTTCTTCACCGGCCGCAGACCCCGCTGCCCTGTGGCGTTCGACGCGGTCGCGGCGTCGGCCACCAACGCCCACCATCCCGGGATGGGCGGGATCAGTTGCGAGCTCGTGCCGGTGTGCAGGGTGTCGACGTCGATCCCGACGGTGTCCCAGTTCAGCGCGGTCCAGGAAGCGTTGGGGATGGACTGCTGCACTGTCTGGCGCAGCACCGTCAGGGATCGGTTGCGGAGGAAGTCCAGCCACGCCGTCATCGACTGCAAGTTGCCCGACGTCGCGTCGTCGTTCGCCACCCACGTGTGCGGAGCGGAGCCCGGAAGGGGCATGTCAGGCTCCCATCAGTAGGGGATCTTCAATCCGGCGTCGAGCTTGCTGAGCGCCGACGGCGCCGCGGTTGCCCGCAGGGTCGGGAAGATCGGTGGGGACAACTGCAGGGACGTCTTCCACGACCCGGCGGGGCCCTGCCGGGCGTCGTGACCGATGGACTGGACGATGAAGTCCATCGCCGCTGCCGGCGCATACGACGGCAGGTTCGTCAAGGTGATCCGGTCGCCGAGTTCCAATCCCAACACCCACGGCCACAGAGCCGGGGAGGTCAGGGGGTCCAGGACGATGACGCTGACCCGGTTCGCTGCCGTCGCGTACAGGGCCAGCTCCCAGGTGGCGGCGTCGGTGAGCTCCTGGTCGGTCCCGACCTCGTAGGTGATCGGGGCGCCCCGATGGTGATGCTTGGCGATCGACGTCGCGTTCGTCACCCGGATCGTGGGGCCGTTGGGCCGTGACGCGGTGATGACGTTCTTGATCCGCTGCTTGTCCTTCGTGAACCGCAACCCGGTCCCGTCGATGGGCAGGGTGTCGGTGCCGAGCGTGACGCGGCTGATCGTGTTGCGGGTCCGGGCGCGGTCGAGGAACACGAAGGTCCCCGCGCCGTTGATGAAGATCAGGCCCTGCTCGGTCTGCGCGACCCGTTGCAGCAGGGGGAGGGCGTCCTGCCCGACTGAGAGCAGCGGGCCGGTCTTGGACTGCCCTGCGTCGAGGGTGCGGCGGGTCGCGGAGAATCCGGCGTAGGTCAGGATCCGGCCGATCCGCGCCCCCGTCGCCTCCCCGGTGAAACCATTCTCGGCTTGGACGTGGGTGGTGATCTCCGTCGGGGTCAGCGGCCGGTTGTAGATGGCGATCTTCCCGACCCGACCCTGGATCCAGGTGTTGCCCGTCCCGCCGGTCCTGGAACTCGACCCGACGAGGCAGCCGGCGGTCGTCCCCCACGCCACCGCGGTCCCCGACGTCGCCGGGTTGTTGTTCGTCCCGGGGGTGGCGTACTGCGGAGGCGCGGACGTCAGCCCGTCGACGGTGAGCGTCGCGGTCTTCTGGTCCGCTGACAAGGTCAGGCCGATGTGGTGCGGCTGGCCGTCCATGAAGGCGGTGGTGAACAGCACGACCTGCATCACGAACGTGCCGCCAGCGAAACCGACGAGGGCGATGATGACGTTGGAGCCGATGGTGATCCGGACCTGGTAGTCCCCGTCTGTGCCCCACTGCTCCATCACGCCGAGGGTGCCGCCCGCGACATAGGTGGCGCTGGGGTCGATGACCGTCTCGAACGTCCACCCACCCGACGGGGGTAGGACGACCCCGGCCTTGCCAAGGTTCACCGAGTAGCCGCCGGTCGTGACCGGGGCGCCGAGGAGCGTCCCGGTCTGCGGGTCCAACTCCAGGCACGTCCCGGTGTCGGCCGCGAGCAGCTGGTTCGCGCCGAGCTTCGCGAACCCGCCCTTCAATCCGGTGTAGGTCAAGGGGGCGTTCGGCAGGGACGTCGGGGCGAGATTCCCGATCGGTGTGCCTTGCCCGCTCATCGGCGCCGTGTCCGAGCACGGGTAGTAGGCAGCCGGTCCGCTGATCAGCACCTCATGGTCGTAGGCGGACAGCAGCGGGATGACACCGAGGGTCTCGAAGGCGTCAAGGGCGGTCAGGGGGGTCGTGGCGGTGTAGAAGCCACCGTCGGACACCTCGGTCGGGAGGTCGTTGATGAAACCGTCGTGCAGGCCGTAGGTCGTGCCGTCGTACGGGGCGGGAGGGGTCACCCGGGACCGGATCCGCTTGTCGAGGTCGACGTTCGGGTAGTACGCCCCGCCGGTGTTGTCGGGGGTGAAATCCCCGGAGGAGTCGTCGAGGTTCAGCCGCATCGGACCGGGCTGCACCTGGTCCTGCTCGTACCCCCGGCCCCGGAAGGTGCTGATCGACTCCTGCCGGAAGATCCCGGCGCCGGGGTTGTCGATGTTCACCCACACCGGGGCGTCGTCAGGGTCGGTCGACCAGGAGACTTCGGTGGTGATCTGAGGCTGGGGTTGGGTCATCGCCGGCCGGCCCCGAGCCTGGTGTCGCGGATCTGCAGGTCATGGCCGCGGGATTGCTTGCGGAGCAGCGCCGAGTGGATGCCGTCCGCGACACGGTCCAGGGATGCCTGGTCGGAGATGTACGCCCCGTGCAGATCGAACGTGTAGTAGTGGTGGTGCTCCTGGACCTGACCGCCGCCGCGGCCGAGAGCGCGGAGCTGGGCCGGGTTGAACACCGCCTCCCCGCCGTGGACCAGGGCCAACGTCGGGGCGCCGCTGGGCCCGCCGACCATCCCCCCGTCCGCGAACGTCGGGACGTGGGGGATCCCGAAGCCCTTGAAGTCGAAGCCGGCGCCGCCCATGAACCCAGGGAGGTGCAGGCTGAAGTGGATGCTGTCGATCGCGTCGATGACGGTGTTGATCGCCCCGATGACGTCGTTGAGCAGACCCTTCACCGTCGCGGACACCGCCTGGAACGCCTTGGCGAAGAAGTCCCCGAGTCCGCCAGCGACGGCCTTGATGCCGTCCCACACGTGGGTGAAGACCCACTCGATGGCCTTGATCTCCATCTTCCA
>JALYIZ010000148.1 GCA_030775505.1 Actinomycetota bacterium
GGGCCAGGGGGAACCTGGCGGCTGAGCTCGGCGGGACCCCGGACGTCAGCGCGGTGCAGGCCGCCGCCGCGGCGGCCTGGCGGGCGGAGCTGTCGCGCGTGCTGGTGACCGGGGGTGGCACGGCTGACCTGCGGACCTTCTACACCTCGCTGTACCGGGCATTCCTGAACCCCGACGTCGACAGCGACGTGGACGGCCGCTACCGCGGTCCTGACCGGCTCGTGCACCGGTCGACCTATCCGCACTACGAGAACTTCTCCCTGTGGGACACCGTGCGGGGACAGGACGCCCTGCTCGCCACACTCGTCCCGCAGCGCTACCGCGACATGGTGCGCTCGCTGTCCGCGTTCGGCGCCCAGTCCGGAGCCCTCCCGCGCTGGTCACTGCACGCGACGCACCCGGACTACATGAACGGCGACCCCGCCATCGGTGCGTTAGCCGAGGCGGTGTGCCGGGGTGTCGCCGACGACCCGCAGACGCTCTACCGCCAGGCGCGACACCTGGCCTTCGACCTCCGGCCGCGCGACTACCTCGCACGGGGCTATGTCGGCGGGTCGGCGGCGGACACGCTTGAGTACGCCGACGCCGACTTCGCCCTCGCCCTGATGGCCAGGCGCCTGGGTCACCTGGCAGACGCGGCCACGCTGGTGCGGCGCTCGCAGGCCTGGGCGCAGATCCACCACGCCGGCTTCCTGCAGCCCCGGCTCGCCGACGGACGCTGGCCGGCCGGCTACGACCCGATGTCGGGATCCGGCTACCGCGAAGGGACCGGCTGGCAGTACCTCTGGCTCGCCCCCCACGACGAAGGAAGCCTGCAGCGCGCCTATGACGGGGAGGGTGCGGGGTTCGCGGCCCGGCTCGACCACCTGTTCAGCGTGCCGGTGAGCACGACGGTGGCCGGGCTTCCGTTGGTACCCCAGGCCCAGTCCGCCGAGACCGCGTTCGGGACCAGCTACTACGGCGACCAGTACGTACCCGGTAACGAGCACGACCTCGAAGCCCCCTACGCCTACGACTGGACGACGCGGCCGTCCACCGGCCAGGCCGTAATTGCTGCAGAGCGCTCGCTGTTCGGGGACACCCCCTACGGTCTGCCCGGCAACGACGACCTCGGCTCGCTCGGCGCCTGGTACGTCTGGAGCGCGCTCGGGCTGTACCCGCCGGCCCAGGGCGCACCGATGCTGGTCCTCGGAACCCCACTGTTCCCTCACGTCGACCTGCGCCTGCCTGGCGGCACGTTCGGCATCGACGCGCCCGGCGCCTCGGCGCGCACGCCCTACATCCAGACCGCCCGGCTGGATGGTCAGCCGCTGGCCCGCACCTGGCTGACGGCGGCCGCCGTCAGGCCCGGTGGGCGCCTGGAGCTCGCTGTCGCCGGCACGCCGTCGTCCTGGGGAGGCGCTCCGTCAGACCACCCACCGTCGGCCTCGACCTCGGGCCTGGGTCTGTTCGGGTGCTGACCCCTCGTCAGCCGCCGGTGGGGACGACCAGCACGGCGCAGGGGGCCCGGTGCGCGAGAGAGTTGGGCACGCTGCCCAACACTCCCCGCAACCCCGTCATGCCCCGGTTCCCGGTCACGAGGAGGTCGGCGCCCATCGACCGGGTGACGTCGAGCAGCGCCTGAATGGGAGCACCTTCCACGACGTGAGTCCTGACGTCGACACCCGAGGCGCGGGCCTCGTCCGCGAGGGCCTCGACCATGTCCCGCACCCAGCCGGAGCTCTCCGGCTCCATGGGCGGCAGGACCATCGCCGCCGCTGCGGTCCCCGCGCCGCGGGCCGCCCACGCGGAGACGACGTGCAGCTGCGCACCGGTCACCCTCGCGAGCCCGATCGCATGCCGCACTGCGGCAGCCGCTGTGTCCGAACCGTCGGTCCCCACCACGATGCACCCGTACACCGTTCGCCCCCCCTCGTCCGGTTCACCTCACCCTGCCCCCTGACCGGGCGTCAAGGTGGCCTCTAAAGACGAACGTACGGTTTGCTACACTCACCCGCATGCCGAAGGTGTCCGACGAGCGCCTGGCGCAGCGGCGCGCGCAGATCCTCGCCGCGGCGCGGGGGGCTTTCGCCCAGCACGGCTACGAGGCGGCCACCGTGCGCGTCCTCGAGCAGGAGTCAGGACTGTCCCGGGGCGCGATCTTCCACCACTTCCGCGACAAGGACGCCCTGTTCCTGGCCCTCGCCGAGCAGGACGCCGCCGAGACCGCTGCCGTCGTGGCCGAGTCCGGGCTGGTCCAGGTCATGCGCGACCTGCGGACCAAGGACGTGGGCTGGCTCGGCGTCCAGCTCGAGGTCCGCCGACGCCTGCGGACCGATCCCGGCTTCGCGGCGAGCTGGTCACGCCGCCAGCAGGCCATTACCAAGGCAACGGTCTCGAGGCTCGAACGCCAACAGGCCGCCGGCGTCGTGCGCGACGACGTCGACGTCGCGCTGCTGGCCGACTTCCTCCGGCTGGTCCTCGACGGCCTGGTGTCGAGCCTCGCTGCGGGCATGCCCATCGCGAGACTCGACGGAGTGCTCGACCTGGTCGAGGACGCCGTCCGGCGCCCCGCCCGCACCCCGGATAACGTCACCGCCGCCGAGCGGTCCCTCCCCCCTCCCGGACCCCACACCTAGGAGCACCACGCGATGGCAGCAACCAGCAAGGACAGCTTCGGCGCGAGAGGCCGCCTCGAGGTCGGCGACCGGTCCTACGAGATCTTCCGGCTGTCGGCGGTCGAAGGGGTCGTCGAGGGGGCGGCAGGCCTGCCCTACAGCCTCAAGATCCTGCTGGAGAACCTGCTGCGGACCGAGGACGGCACCGACATCACCGCGGAGCACGTGCGGGCGCTGGCCGGCTGGGACCCGGCGGCCGAGCCCGACACCGAGATTGAGTTCACCCCGGCGCGGGTCCTGATGCAGGACTTCACCGGCGTCCCGTGCGTCGTCGACCTCGCGGCCATGCGCGAGGCGATGGCGGAGCTGGGCGGCGACCCCCGCAAGATCAACCCCCTGGCACCGGCCGAGCTGGTCATCGACCACTCCGTGGTCGCGGACCACTTCGGCCGCGCCGACTCCCTGAGCCTGAACACGGCATTGGAGTACGAGCGCAACCGCGAGCGCTACGAGTTCCTCCGCTGGGGGCAGACGGCGTTCGACGACTTCGCGGTCGTGCCGCCGAACACGGGCATCGTCCACCAGGTCAACCTCGAGCGACTGGCCCGGGTGGTGTTCACCCGGGGCGACCAGGCCTACCCCGACACCCTCGTCGGCACCGACTCCCACACGACGATGATCAACGGCCTGGGCGTGCTCGGATGGGGTGTCGGGGGCATCGAGGCCGAAGCCGCCATGCTCGGACAGCCCGTCAGCATGCTGATCCCGCGCGTCGTCGGGTTCCGGCTGTCCGGGGAGCTGCCGGCGGGGGCCACTGCCACCGACCTGGTCCTCACCGTCACCGAGCAACTGCGGCGGCACGGGGTCGTCGGGTCCTTCGTGGAGTTCTACGGACCGGGTGTGTCCAACGTCCCGCTCGCCGACCGGGCGACGATCGGCAACATGAGCCCGGAGTACGGGTCCACCTGCGCGATCTTCCCGATTGACGAGGAGACGATCACCTACCTGCGGCTGACCGGCCGGCCGGCCGAGCTGGTCGCCCTCGTCGAGGCGTATGCGAAGGAGCAGGGTCTCTGGCACGACCCCGCGGCGACGCCACGGTTCTCCACGACGCTCGAGCTGGACCTCTCGACGGTCGTGCCTTCCCTCGCCGGCCCGAAGCGGCCCCAGGACCGGGTCCCGCTCACCGAGGCGAAGGCGATGTTCCGGGCGGCGCTGCGCAGCTATGCCGGCGGTCCGCTGGATGCCAACGGCGCGAGCCGGGGAACGACGGATGGCGGCATCGACGAGTCCTCGAACGAGTCCTTCCCCGCGTCCGACCCGGCGGCACCGTCGGAGAGCAAGCCCTCTGACCAGCCGCTGCGCGTCAACACGGGCCCGCTCGGCGACCGCCCGAGCAACCCGGTGATGACCACGCTGTCAGACGGGCAGCGGGTGGAGCTCGACCATGGCGCGGTGGCGATCGCGGCGATCACCTCGTGCACCAACACGTCCAACCCGTACGTGATGGTCGGGGCAGGACTGCTTGCCAAGGCGGCGGTGGAGAGGGGCCTGTCGGTCAAGCCCTGGGTGAAGACCACGCTGGCCCCCGGCTCCAAAGTGGTCACGGACTACTACGAGCGAGCCGGCCTGACGCCGTACCTGGACAAGCTGGGCTTCACCACCGTCGGGTACGGGTGCACGACGTGCATCGGCAACAGCGGCCCGCTCCCGCCCGAGGTCAGCGCGGCCGTCAACGAGGCTGACCTGGCCGTCGTGAGCGTGCTGTCGGGCAACCGCAACTTCGAAGGCCGGATCAACCCGGACGTCAAGATGAACTACCTGGCCAGCCCGCCGCTGGTGGTCGCCTACGCCCTCGCGGGCACGATGGACCTCGACCTGACCACGGAGCCGCTCGGGACGGGCAGCGACGGCCGTCCCGTGTACCTGTCGGAGATCTGGCCGAGCCCGGTCGACGTGTCCCGGGTCGTGGGCGAGTCGATCACCGGGGCGATGTACACCGAGTCCTATGCCGACGTCTTCGCCGGCGACGACCGGTGGCGGGCCATCCCCGTCCCGGCTGGTGACAGCTTCGCGTGGGACCCCGCATCGACCTACGTCCGCAAGCCCCCCTACTTCGACGGCATGCCACGGGAGCCACGGCCACTGACCGACATCAACGACGCCCGTGTCCTCGCCGTCCTGGGCGACTCGGTGACGACCGACCACATCAGCCCGGCCGGGTCGATCAAGCCGGACTCCCCAGCCGGGCGCTACCTGTCCGAGCACGGCGTCGCGCCCAAGGACTTCAACAGCTACGGGTCGCGCCGGGGCAACCACGAGGTCATGATCCGGGGCACCTTCGCCAACATCCGGTTGCGCAACCAGCTGGCTCCGGGCACCGAGGGCGGCGTGACCCGCAAGCTCCCCGAGGGCACGACGACCTCGATCTACGAGGCCTCGCAGGCCTACCAGGCCGACGGTGTCCCGCTCGTCATCCTCGCCGGCAAGGAGTACGGGTCGGGGTCCTCACGCGACTGGGCGGCGAAGGGCACGGCCCTACTGGGCGTGCGGGCGGTCATCGCCGAGTCCTACGAGCGCATCCACCGGTCCAACCTGATCGGGATGGGCGTGCTTCCGCTGCAGTTCAAGGAGGGCCAGAACGCCGCGTCGCTCGGGCTGACAGGGGAGGAGGTCTTCACGATCGCCGGCGTGACGGCCGGGGACCGCGTTCCCCGCGAGCTGACCGTCGTGGCGGACGGCAGGTCCTTCAGCGTCACCGTGCGCATCGACACCCCGGGCGAGCAGGCGTACTACCGGCACGGCGGAATCATGCCGTTCGTGCTCCGGTCCCTGCTCTGAGCCGCGGGAGGCGTTACCCTGCCTGCTCTCACCACGCAGGCGTCCCGGATCCCGGACCTGGTTCGGCACGCCTGACATCCACCACCACGCGGGGAGCAGCGATACTGGTAGCCATGCCGTTCCTGACCGGCACCCAGCGATCATGACCCCGGCCGCCCGCCCCGCTCGCCCGCCCTCGTACGACAAGGACTGCCTCGTGACGCCGCCTCAACCATCCCGGGCAACGGCCGGGGCTGCCGCACCGACGGATCCACCCCGGCGCGTGTCCGCCGCAGCTGCCTCCGCCGCCGCACGCACCACCAAGAAGGTGTCCGAGACGGCCGACCAACCCGCCAAGAAGCCGGCCCGCCCCGC
Organism: Actinomycetota bacterium; assembly: GCA_030775505.1. Next base: position 5,793 of record JALYIZ010000148.1, read on the forward strand.
GCTGGCCGAGGC
>JALYIZ010000149.1 GCA_030775505.1 Actinomycetota bacterium
GTGCACAGCCGGTCCGAGCGCGCTGCGAGCGACCATGCCCGCGCCGAGGAAGCCCCATCGGACCGGGTCCGCCACAGACGTCAGCTGACCGGGTCGGCCGGGCGCACGGGCCGGCCCTCGGCGCGGGCCGAGCGCGTGGCTGCCTCCATGACGGCGATGTTGCGCCTGCTTCCCCGCGCCGTTACCGACAACGGTGCGCCGGTCAGCAGGTGGTCCGCGAGCTCCCGATGGAACGGGTCCTTCGGTGCGGGCGGGAGGGACAGCATCGTCTCGGAGACCCCGCCCGACCCGTCAGGGGTGAACGTCCGCAGCGCTGCGGGTGCGTCGGAGACGGCAAGCGTGTCTTCGACGAGGGTGCCGACCGCAGACCGGCTCACAACGCGCTCCTGGCGCCAGTCCCCGACGAGCGCCCCGCGGGTCCCCAAGAGGTAGAACTTCGGCTTGCGTGCCGCCGCCAGGTCGGAATGGGTGAACTCCGCCTCTGCGCCGTCTGCGAAATGCACGAGGACGCGACTGTGGTCGGCGTTGGTGACGTCGTGCCAGACGCGCTTGTGGGTGGTGGCCGACACCCAGGCCACCTCCTGGGGAAAGAGGTCCAGTACCCAGTCGAGGTAGTGACTCCCCCAGTCATAGATCGCCCCGCCACTGACGGCCTCGTCCGAGTGCCAGAAGTTGCAGGGGTGGCCGTAGCCCCCGACAAAGCTCTCGTAGTGGAAGACCTCGCCCAGCGAGTCGGCGCGGACGAGCCGCCTGAGGGCGAGGTAGTCAGCGTCCCAGCGCCGGTTCTGGTAGACGGTGAGCAGAAGACCGCGGGCGGCCGCGGCGTCGATCTGCCGGTCGGCCTCCTCCACGGTGAGGCAGAACGGCTTCTCCACGACCACGGACTTGCCGGCATCCAGAGCGCGCAGCACCCAGCGCGCATGACTGTCCGGTGGGGTGCTGACCACGACCAGGTCCACTGTGTCGTCAGCCAGCAGCTCATCGCCTGTGGCGTGCAATCGCACCGTTGGGTCAGCAACGGTGGCTGCGGCGCGGCGCTGGGGGTTGCCGTCGGCCACCGCCGTCAGCTGGAGCCCCTCGGTGCGGCTGATGGCGTGGCTGTGCTCGTGACCGATCGCCCCGTACCCGAGCAGGCCCACCCGCACTCCGGGTGGGTCCGCGATCTCGCACGCGCGACGCAGCAGGACGTGGACCAGGCGGTGCCAGGCGGGGTCGCGCAGGGTGGAGGTGCTGGACCCGACGGTCAGGGTCGCGATCCGACGGCTTGGGCGGTAGGTGGCCACCGGATGGTCGGCGTAGGCGAGGTTGGCGGTGAGCAGCACCTCGACGTCGTCAGCCACCTTGTCCTGCAGGGGCCATCGGTCGAAGACGACGAGCGGGTCAGGCATGCGGTGCGTAACGGCTCCGGCGGCCGGTCCGGGCCGGAGTCGCACCTCGTGCTCGGGCGAAAGCGGCCCGGGGACCAGGCCGGCAGCGTCGGACACTGCTGTGCTCATGGTCGGCCCGACGAAGACCACCGGCACGCCCCGTCCCAGAAGTGCGTCCTCATCGCCCTCTCCGAGGCCGGCGGGGTCGAGCACCAGCACCACGTCGGCACCCGCCGCCTGGGACAGCACGGTCCAGCCCGCTCGGTTCAGGTAATCCGTGAGCTCACGGGCGGCCTCAGGCGCGGTCGAGGTGACGAGGGTCAGGGTGCGCATGCGTTCGACCCTAAGCCGCCTCGATCGGGACCGCCGGGTCAGCGAGAGCTGCCTCGTCGACGGGCGACCCGAGGGCGATCCGTTTGCGCCCCATTCGGTTGTCCCGCGGCCCGTTCACGGCGAGGACGGCGACAAGCTGCTCCCCCTCCAGCCAGCACACCGACCAGGCGCGCCCGGCGGGGTCACCTCGGTGCACCACCCGGTCGGCGCCTGATCGATGGCCCGAGAACTGCACCATCTGGCCGAGCTGGTCGGACCAGAAGTAGGGCACGGGGTCGTACACCGCGGGCCTGCCCAGGAGCGTGGCGGCCGCGCCCGCCGGTGAGGTCATCGCCAGGTCCCAGTGCTCCACCCGCAGGCGCTGGCGGAAGCGCGGCGACCACCAGGAGGCGATGTCGCCGACCGCGACCACGCCGGGCCAACCGGCTGAGAGGGACGCGTCAACGACGACGCCGGGGTCGAGCGGGAGCCCGCTGTCGCGCAACCACTCCGTCTCTGGTCGGGCTCCGATGCCGACGACCACCACGTCCGCCGGGAGGAGCTCGCCTCCCGCCAGCACGACGCCGTCGCCTTCCACGGCGACGACACCCACTCCGGTGCGCAGCTCGATGCCCGCAGCCGCGTACCAGGGGACCACCAACGCACCGACCGCTTCCCCCAGCGGCACCGCAAGGGGGGTGGGAGCGGCCTCCAGGACAACGACGTGGCAGCCCGCAGCCACGCCGGCCGTCGCGACCTCGGCGCCGATCCAACCGGCCCCGACGACAACCAGGCGGGCTCCCGGCCGCAGGGCGGTCCGCAGGGCGACCGCGTCGTCGACCGTGCGCAGGACCTTGCCTGGGCCCGGGAGCGTGACCGGTCGTGACCCGGTCGCCAGGACCACCGCGTCACACGCGAGGTCACCGCTGTCGGTCTCGACCGCGCCGGGACGCAGTCCGCTGGCGCGCCGACCGAGCGCCATACCGATGTCGAGCGCAGCCCAGTCGATGGCCAGCGTCGTGTTGTCGAGCTCGCCGAGCAGGAGCTGCTTCGACAGCGGCGGCCGGTCGTACGGCAGGTGCGTCTCGGCGCCCAGAAGCGTGATCGCCCCGGTGTAGCCCTGCGCCCGCAGCTCCTGGCAGCTGCGCGCCCCGGCGAGCCCGGCCCCCACGACGACCACCTGCTCGGGCACGTCTGGCACGGTACCTGGGCTTGACCCGGTCACCTGCCGACCGTGACACTCACCCGCCCCGGCGCCGAGCCGGCCCGTCGTGAGGAGAGCCCGGTGAGCGACGAGACCAGGAACACCGACCACGGCTGGCGCAACTGGGCCGGCAACCAGTCCATGAGGCCGGTCCGGGTCTGCCGCCCTCAGGGGACGGCGGAGATCGCCGCCGCCGTCACCACAGCCGTCGCGGAGGGTCTGCGGGTCAAGCCGATCGGCACTGGGCATTCCTTCACGGGCATCGGCCTCACCAACGGTGTCCTGCTTGAGCTTGACCGGCACGCCGCCCTGCTCGAGGTGGACTCCGCGACGTCCAGGGTCACCGTGCAGACCGGCCTGACTCTGCGCCGGCTGAACGCGCTCCTCGCCGAACGAGGACTCGGACTGACCAACATGGGCGACATCGACGTCCAGACCGTCGCCGGCGCGCTGTCCACCGGGACGCACGGCACCGGCCGGGACAGTGGAGCGCTGGCCGCGCAGGTGGTCGCTGTCGAGCTCGTGCTCGCTGACGGGACGGTTCGCCGTTGCTCCGCGGACTCCGACCCGGAGCTGTTTGCGATGGTCCGCCTCGGGTTGGGCGCCCTGGGTGTCCTCACCTCGGTCACCCTCCAGGCGGAGCCTGCCTTCCTGTTGCACGCGGACGAGCGACCGATGCCGCTTGACGCCGTTCTGGAGGACTTCACCTCACTCGTCGCCGACAACGAGCACTTCGAGTTCTACTGGTTCCCGCACACCGACGTGGCGCTGACCAAGCGCAACAACCGCAGCGACGGTCCGGCCGCGCCGCTGTCCAGGCCACGCGCGTGGTTCGACGACGAATTCCTGTCCAACACCGTCTTCGAGGCGACCTGCCGCCTCGGCAGCCTCGTCCCGCGGGCCATTCCGGCACTCAACCGGATCGCGGCGCGCGCGCTGTCTGCCCGCAGCTACGTCGATCAGGCGCCGCGGGTCTTCACCAGCCCGCGCTCGGTCCGCTTCTGCGAGATGGAGTACGCCGTGCCCCGCGAGGCCCTGCCGGGGGTCCTGGGCGAACTCCGGACGTTGCCTGAGCGCCACGGTCTCAGGGTCAGCTTCCCGGTCGAGGTCCGGGTGGCGCCGGCCGACGACATCCCGATGTCCACGGCCGCGGGCCGCGACTCGGCCTATGTGGCCGTGCATGTGTTCCGGGGGTCCGAGCTGGCGCCCTACTTCACGGCAGTCGAGGCCCTGCTCGCCGGGGTTGGCGGGCGCCCGCACTGGGGCAAGCTCCACGAGCAGGACGCAGCCACGCTGCGGCCGCGGTACCCGCGGTTCGACGAGTTCGTGGCGATCCGCGACCGACTCGACCCCACGGGCGTCTTCACCAACGACTACCTGGATCGGGTGCTGGGGCGCCCTACCAGCCCCTGAGGTCCACCGGCCACGACTCGACCACCTCGTCGCCGTCGACGAGGTGGATGCGCTCGTGCAGCGCCACGGTGGGGTCGACGTGGCCGGGAACAGCCCGCACCCGGTCCCCGACCCCGACGCGTTGTCCCTCGTCGGGGGCGAAGGTCGTGTGCTCGTCGGAGCAGAACCAAACGGTGGCCCCGGGGATCGTCGGGTTGCCGTGATCCATGCCCAGTGACTTCAACCCCAGGTCGGCGACGGCCCAACCCTGCGGGTTGGTGGAGATCACTGTGGCGAGGACGGTCAGCGCCGTCCCGAAGGGTAGATCCTGGGCCGCGTAGGTGCTGTCCATCAACAGGTAGCTTCCCGCCTGGATCTCGTTGGCCCAGGTGTTGACGGCGTAGTTGCCGGTCCCGCCCGCGGAGACCAGCCCCCCGCCGACGTCCGCCGCGGCCCTCAGCAGCCGCTGCATGCACTCCTCGGTTTGCCGGGACTTCTCCTGCGCGGGCTCGAGCATGACGTGTCCCTCGTAACCCATGACGCCGCGGACAGAGAGGGAGTAGGAGCGCGCGAGCTCGGCGAGCCGCCCCGCGTCCTCGACCGCGGCACCGCAGCGCGGCAGCCCGACGTTGACGTCAATGACCACCTCGGCAACGCCGCCGGCGGCGGCAGCCCGCACGGTGATGTCACTGTCGACGGCGACGGTCACCCGGGCACCCGCCGCCACGAGCCGCCCGAGTCGGCGGGCGTCCAGCACCTCGTTGGCGAGCAGCAGGTCCTGGTCGAGCCCGGCGGCGACCATCCCCTCGACCTCCCGGATCGTGGCGCAGGTGAAGCCGGTGTGACCCGCCTGCCTCTGCAGCCGGGCCAGCGCCGTGGTCTTGTGGGCTTTGACGTGCGGCCGCATGCGCGGCCCAGGCAGCGCCCGCGCCATGGTCTGGAGATTGGCTTCCAGAGTTTCCCGTTCGACGACAAGGGCCGGTGTGGTCAGGTCCTGGATCCGCACGACGTTCTCCTCGGGTTCCCGCTGGCCGGCTCAGTGGAGGGCGACGGCGACCAGGCCGCCGAGCAGCAGTGCGTTGGCGATCGTCGCCGCCAGGGTGAGTAACAGCAGACGTTCGTCGAGGTCAGCCCAGCGACGAGGGCCGAGGACATGGCCGGGCGCGCGACAGCCGCACACCGGACACTCCCCTCCGGTGAGAACAGGCGCATAGCTGATGGCGCACCGGGAGCAGTCCACGCGCGCCGTCACAGGTCGGCCAGCTCGACGAGTGAGCCGTCCCTGGGCCGGCGGGCCGCCAGGGCGTACAGGGTGACGAGTGACAGGGACAACAACTGCCAACAGGCCAGCCCAGCGAGGGCCGCCGCCCGGGAGAGCCGGAATCCGAGCAGGACGAGCGTCGCCGGTCCGGCCGCCGTCCCGGTGCCGCCAACGGCCACCGCGGGAGCCTGGGACACCCCCGACGTGGCCGGCTCGAGGGCGGACGGCAGAGCCGGGCCG
>JALYIZ010000150.1 GCA_030775505.1 Actinomycetota bacterium
AGCCCGAGTGGGGCACGGGAGCGGAGGCGCCCCACCGTGCTGTCGGCGACACCTCGTCGCAGCGCGGTGCGGCGCACCTGGGCCGTGGCGCTCCCGCCCGGCGCGAGGGACGGGACGGCGACGGTGACCGGGGTCAGCAGCCCGGCGGGTTCGGTGAGCGTCAGTGCCGGGGAGGCCCGGCGCCCGGCGTTGCGGACCTGCAGCCGGGTCACCACCTCGGCCCCGGAGGTCGTCCTGACGACGTCACAGCTCACGACCAGGCTCTCGAGCCGCGGCCGGAAGACGACCGCCACCAGCGGCAGGACCAGCGCCGCGCGGGAGGCCAGGGACAGCCAGGCATCACCGGTCAGCAGGCTCAGCAGGTGCAGCACCCCCGCGGCGGCGAGCCAGCCGAGGACCGCCCGCGTCGGCCGGGTGGTCCTCATCGACCGGTCAGGGACCGACGGGGACGGCGACGGTGGCAAGCAGCTCGGTCACCAGCTGCTGACCGCGGCTGGCCTGGCCGGTCGGCCCCCGTTCGCGTCGCGCAGGCTCAGCCGGTGACCGAGGACCGCCGGAGCCAGCGCCTTCACGTCGTCGGGCACCACGTGGTCGCGTCCGGCGAGCAGGGCGCGACCCTGGGCGCAGCGCACCAGCGTCAGCCCGGCCCGGGTGCTCGCTCCCAACGCGACGCCCGGGTGGTTGCGGGTCGCCTCGACGACCCGCAACGCGTGGTCGAGAACGCTGTCGGCGACGTGGGTGTGGCGCACCTCAGCCCGCACCGCGGACAACTGCTCGGGAGTGGTCACGGCGCCCAGCTCGTCGACGGTTGCGTGGTCGAGCTGCTCGCGCACCACGCGCCGCTCGGTGGCCGGGTCGTTGGGGCCGAGGGTCAAGGTGACGGCGAACCGGTCGAGCTGGCCCTCCGGCAAGGGGTAGGTCCCGTACTGCTCGAGCGGGTTCTGCGTCGCGAGCACGACAAACGGATCCGGCAGCGCGTGCCGGACACCGTCGACGGTCACAGCGGCCTCGTCCATCGCCTCGAGGAACGCCGACTGGGTGCGCGGCGGGGTCCGGTTGAGCTCGTCGACAAGCACGACGTGGGCGAAGACCGGGCCGGGCACAAACGAGAACGTCCGCTGCTGGGGCTCCCAGACCCCGCTACCGGTGATGTCCGCCGGTAGCAGGTCGGCCGTGCCCTGAACACGCCGGAACGTCCCGCCCAGGCTGCGGGCGACCGCGCGGGCGAGCGTCGTCTTACCGCTGCCCGGTACATCCTCGACCAGCACGTGGCCACCGGCCAGCACCGCGCACACCACCAGCTCCACCTGGGCGCGCCTGCCGTGTACGACCAGCTCCACGTTGGCGACCAGACGAGCGGCCACGCTGGCGGCCTCCGCCCGGCCAAGCCGGGGATGGGCGGGACCGAGCGGGGTCACGGATGCGCTGCTCACACCCTTCAGCACAACGCACGGGAGCCGTCAGGGCAAGCGGGCGTACGCGGGGCAGGAGCGGGTACCCGGGCGTCGAAGGGAGCACCCGTGAAACTCACCCGCATCGCTGTCGCCGCCGCCCTCGGGTTCGCGGCCCTCCCCCTGCTTCCCTCGGCCGGACCGTCGGCGTCGGCCGCGACCACCGCGCCGCTGTCGATCCAGGTCCTGTCGAGCCGGGCGGACCTCGTGTCCGGCGGCGACGCGCTCGTCGGGCTCACCGGTGTCCCGGCCGGCGTCACGCCCCGGGTCGACATCGACGGGCGGGATGTCACCCACAGCTTCCGTCGGGTCGACGGCCAGGCGATCGGACTCGTCACGGGGCTTCGGCTGGGGGCGAATGTCGTTAAAGCAGAGGTTTCGGGTTCCACGGCCCAGCTGCTGCTGACCAACCACCCCCTGGGCGGCCCGGTGCTCTCCGGTCCGCAGATCCAGCCGTGGGCCTGCACCGGCGGCCGTGACAAGCAGTGCAACCGCCCGGCGGCGATGACGTACTACTACGAGCCGGTGACCGGCGGGCCCTTGCAGAGCTATACGCCGGAGAACCCCCCGCCGGCTGGCTCGGTCGCGACGACCACGACGCAGACCGGCGTGACCGTCCCGTTCATCGTCCGGCAGGAGACCGGAGTCCTGGACCGCGACGAGTACCGCATCGCGGTGTTGTTCCAGCCGGGTCACCCCTGGTCGCCGCTGGCTCCGCAGCCCCAGTTCAACCACAAGCTCGTGCTGACGCACGGGGCGAGCTGCGACACGACCTACGGGATGGGCACGGCCCCGGACGTCCTCAACACCACGGCGCTGGGCGCCGGCTTCGCCGTCGCGTCGCACGCCCTCGACAACGCCGGGCACAACTGCAACATCGTCACGCAGGCCGAGTCGCTGCTGATGACCAAGGAGCGGGTCATCAAGGGCTACGGGACCCTGCGCTGGACGATCGGCAGCGGGTGCTCCGGCGGCTCGCTGGTGCAGCAGCAGGTCGCCAACGCCTACCCGGGGCTGTACCAGGGCATCAGCCCGCAGTGCAGCTTCACCGACGCCTGGTCGTCTGCGATGCAGTACGTGGACTACACGATGCTGCTGCGCTACTTCAAGGACCCGAGCCGGTGGAGTCCCGGTACGACGTGGGACCCCGTCTCGATCGGGCAGGTCCTGGGGCACCCCAATGTGGGCAACCCATTGACGTTCACGACAGCGATCCCCAATGCCAGTGACCCGACCCGGTCCTGCCCAGGTGTCCCGGCCGGCGGGCAGTACAACCCGACGACCAACCCGCGCGGCGTGAAGTGCACGCTGCAGGACTACATGGTCAACGTGTTCGGCAAGCGGCTGGACGGGTTCGCCAACCGGCCGTTCGGCAACGACGGGATCCAGTACGGGCTCGTGGGGCTCCGCAAGGGGCTGATCTCCCCCGCTCAGTTCGTCGACCTCAACACCCACCTCGGGGGGCTGGACCTCAACGGGGCTGTGCAGAAGGCAAGGGACATCCCCGACGCCATCGCCCTCAAGCGGGTCTACGACAGCGGCGCGGTCGACAGCGCCAACAACCTGGACCAGGTCGCCATCATCGACCTCCGCGGTCCCGACCCCGGTGCCTTCCATGACGTCTACCGGACCTACGCCATGCGCGCCCGGCTGCTGCGCAACTTCGGCACCGCCGCCAACCAGGTCCTGTGGCGCGGCATGGTGCCGCTGCTCGGGGACGCCGGTTACGCCAACGCGGCCATCCTCGCCCTCGACAAGTGGCTCGGCCGCGTCGATGCCGACCGCCGGGCGGTTCCTCTGGCGGCGAAGATCGTGCAGGACAGGCCGGGGGACGTGGCCGACCGGTGCACCGACGGCTCCGGGCGGGACCTTCCATCCGAGGTCTGCGACCAGGTGGTCGCGGCCTACGGGACTCCGCGCATCGCCGCCGACGGTCCCCTCGCGGACGACACCCTCGAGTGCCAGAAGAAGCCGATGCGGCGCGAGGACTACCCGGTCGTGTTCACCGACAGCCAGTGGAGCGCGCTGACAGCGGTGTTCGCCACCGGGGTCTGCGACTACAGCCGGCCTGGGGTCTTCCAGGGACCGGCTGTGGCCTGGCAGACCTACCAGGACGCGGCGGGGCGGGTGGTGTTCGGCGGCCGGCCGCTCGGGCCATCGCCGCAGTCGCGCCTGCTGACACGGCGGCAGTAGGCTCCCGCGCGTGGGAGATGATCTCAAGGTCAGCCATGCGCCGGCCGGCTACAACTGCCCGTTCTGCGCGCTGATCGACGGGCGCAGCGCTGCCGGCCTGCGCGCCGACGAGGCCGACGTCGTGGAGCGCACGGACCACACAGCCACGCTCGTGGCCAACACCCGGTGGCCGGCGAACCCGGTGATGCTGCTCGTCGTGCCGGACCAGCACTACGAGAACATCTACTCGCTGCCCGACGGGCTCGCCGCCGAACTGGCGGTGGCCTCCCGGCGGGCCGCCGTCGCGGTCAAGCACGCGCTGCAGGCGGACGGGGTCACGGTGCGTCAGCACAACGAGCCGGCCTCGCACCAGACCGTCTGGCACACCTACGTCCAGGTCGTGCCGCGCTGGCACGGCGACCAGCTGTACGAGCGGCACGCCGAGCAGACGGACAATCCCGCGCGGGAGCGCGCCGAGTTCGCCGCGACGATCAGGGCGCACCTGCCCGCTGGGTGACTATCCCGCCGACGGCAGGCCGTGCGCCTCGCGGATCACCGCCACCACCTCGTGAATGATGTCGGTCAGCTCGTAGTCCTTGGGCGTGAAGACGCGTGAGACCCCCGCCGCACGCAGCCTGGCCGCATCCGCCTCCGGGATGATGCCGCCGACCACGACCGGGATCTCCCCGGCGCCGGCCTCCGCGAGTCCCGCCAGGACCGCCGGGACCGCCTCCATGTGAGAGCCCGAGAGGATCGACAGCCCGACGACGTGCACGTCCTCCTCGACCGCCGCCGCCACGATCTGCGCCGCGGTCAGCCGGATGCCCTGGTAGACCACCTCGAACCCGACGTCGCGCGCCCGCACCGCGATCTGCTCGGCGCCGTTGGAGTGCCCGTCCAGCCCGGGCTTGCCCACCAGGAAACGCAACCGCCCGCCCAGCGCCTCGCCCGTCTCCTGGACCAGGGCCCTGACCGCAGCGATGCTCTCGCCCGCCTCCTCGGAGGCGACAGCCCCGGCGACGCCCGTCGGTGCCCGGTACTCGCCGAACACCTCCCGCAGCGCCCCGGCCCACTCCCCTGTCGTGACGCCCGCCTTCGCGCAGGCCACGGTCGCCACCATGAGGTTGGCGTCGGTCTTCGCAGCGTCCCGCAGGGCGAGCAGCGCCTCGTCGACGGCCGCGGCGTCGCGTCCGGCGCGCCACGCCTGAAGGGCGGCCACGGCGCGCTCCTCCGTCTGCGCGTCCACCACCATGATGGCGCCGTCGACGTCGGCGAGCAGCGGGTTGGGCTCGGTCGTGGTGAACCGGTTGACCCCCACCACGACATCCTCGCCGGCCTCGATCCGCCGGCGCCGCTCCGCGTGCGAGGCCACCATGGCGCTCTTCATGTAGCCGCTCTCCACCGCGGCGACCGCCCCGCCCATCGCCTGGACCTTGTCGACCTCGGCCTGCACTGCGGTGCACAGCTCGGCGACCTTGCTCTCGACGACGACCGAGCCCTCGAACAGGTCGTCGTACTCCAGCAGGTCGGTCTCGTAGGCCAGCACCTGCTGAAGTCGCAGGGACCACTGCTGGTCCCAGGGCCGGGGCAGGCCGAGCGCCTCGTTCCAGGCCGGGAGCTGGACGGCCCGTGCCCGGGCGTCGCGCGAGAGGGTGACCCCCAGCATCTCCAGGACGATGCGCTGGACGTTGTTCTCCGGCTGGGCCTCGGTGAGGCCGAGGGAGTTGACCTGGACCCCGTAGCGGAACCGGCGCTGCCTGGGGTCCGTGACGCCGTACCGCTCGAGCAGCAGGGCGTCCCACAGCCGGGTGAAGGTCCGCATCTTGCAGACCTCCTCGACGAACCGCACGCTGGCGTTGACGAAGAACGAGATCCGCGCGCAGACCTCACCGAAGCGCTCCGCGGGCACCTGCCCGCTGGCCTGCACGGCGTCGAGCACCGCAATGGCCGTGCACAGGGCGTAGGCGATCTCCTGGACGGGAGTGGCCCCGGCCTCCTGCAGGTGGTAACTGCAGATG